>CAYMQO010000023.1:0-13012 GCA_964392405.1 uncultured Marinobacter sp. | reverse complement strand
TAACCCCAGCGCTGGCAGGTATCCATAATATCCCGGCGCAGCGATTCAATCTGGCCTGCCAACGGCGGCAGGATATCCTCGACGCCGTCCGGCAGCAGCCAGCGATCAGAAGCCGTCATAACCTGTTTACCTTTTCCCGATTTTGCTGATTTCAGAATGGGCTGGAGCGCTCCGGGGCGCCGGTTGGAGTTCCGGACTGAAAAAGCGTTACCCAAAACCCGACGAATTCTACACCTTTACCGTCCACAAAAAAACCGGACCACCCAGCGACATGCTGAAGTGGTCCGGTTTTCGTGCCCGGCCAGGCGTTGTCAGTCAGTTTCAGCGGCCGGGGAACCGTCCTTGAAATAGCGCAGGAAATGGCTATCGCTATCAATGACCATAATGTCGTCCTTGCCGGAGAAGGTCCGCTGATACGCTTCCAGGCTCCGGTACAACCGGTAGAACTCCGGATCGTTGCCATAAGCGCTGGCGTAGATGCGTGCGGCTTCACCGTCCCCCTGACCCCGGGTTTCCTCGGCGGTGGCGAACGCCTCAGCCAGTACGACGGTTCTCTGGCGATCGGCGTCAGCACGGATACCTTCCGCCAGCTCACGACCGCGGGAGCGGAATTCCTGGGCCAGCTTCTCACGTTCGGTGGCCATACGGCGATACACGTTCTCACTCACCGACTGGGGCAGTTCGATGGCCTTGACCCGGATGTCCAGCACTTCGATACCAAAGGCTTCCATAACCCGTTCGTTGGCCCGTGCCCGGAGGGATTCCATCAGCTCATCGCGCTGACCGGAAACCACTTCGTGCATGGTGCGAACACCAAACTCGTCCCGCAGACCGTTATCAATTCGCGACAACAGCAGCGACTGGGCCCGCAATTCATCACCCCCGGTGGAACGGTAGTATTCGTCCACATCCCGGATGCGCCACGCCACGTAGGAAGTGACGTCCAGCGGCTTTTTCTCAATGGTCAGGTACTGCTTGGCCGGCAGGCCGGTGGTCAGCACCCGGATATCGAACTGCCGCACCTGGTCCACAATCGGCACCTTGAAGTGGAGGCCCGCGGGAACGTCGGTTTCGATCAGCTCACCAAACCGGAGCACAACGCCCCGGTGGGTTTCCGGAATGATAAATACACTGGACAGGACCAGCAGGATAACAACGAGCGCACCTGCAAGGCCCGCGATGCTTTTAGGCCCCATTATCGACTCCTCCGGCTGTTACTGGGTTCCTGGCGATTGCGCAGCTCGTCAATGACCCTGTCGGTCAGTGCCTGGATGCTCTGCTCGTCCTGCCGCTGGCTGCTGTCCCGGGACGCGCCGGTGCCTGCACCTGAAGCGCTGCCCTCACCACTGAACATGCGATCCAGTGGCAGATACATCATATTGCCCGTACTGGCGGTGTCGATCAGCACCTTGGTGGTGTTGGCGAACACATTCTCGAGGGCCTGCAGATACATACGCTCGCGGGTTACTTCCGGGGCTTGCTGATAAACCGCCAGCATTTCCGTGAAGCGTGCCGTTTCACCACGGGCACGTTCGATGACTTCATTCCGGTAGGCGTTGGCTTCTTCGATCAGGCGCTGGGCACGACCCCTGGCCTCCGGAACGACCCGGTTACGGTAGGTTTCAGCCTCTTCCTTGAACCGCTGCTCGTCTTCACGGGCGCGCTGAACTTCACGGAACGCCTCCTGTACGGCTTCCGGCGGCTGGGTGCTTTCCACGTTCACCTGAACGATTTCAAGCCCGGTGCCATAGTCCACCAGGAACTGCTGGAGGCGCTGTTCTACCCGGATCGCCAGCTCCGCACGACCTTCGGTCAGCACATCGTCCAGTACCGAGCTGCCCACTTCGTGTCGCAGGGCGCTGTCAGTAGCGAACGCCAGTGCCTGGTTGGAATCACGAACGTTCAGTACATAGGCCTTGGCGTCGCCTACCCGGTACTGAACCTGCAGATCAACGCTGACAATGTTCTCGTCTTCCGTCAGCATCTGGCCCTGGGATTCCGCGTTCCGTACGTTGGTCACCCGGACCTTGGTGGCCTGTTCGACCAGTGGCAGCTTGAAGCGGAGGCCGGGGTTTTCGGTACGGTGATACTCACCAAAACGGAGTACTACGGCCCTTTCCTGTTCATCCACCGTGTAAAATGACTGGAATACAATGTAACCAAGCACAATGATGGCGCCCAGCGCGAACACCGCCCCCAGGCCGGCACCACCGCCGCCGCCCGAGGTGTTGGAATCGGAACCGCCAGAACGATTGCCGCCCTTGCCTCCCAGCATGCGGTTGAGCTTGTCCAGCCCCTTCTTCAGGGCCTCATCCAGATCAGGGGGCCCCTGGTCCTTTCCGCCCCGACGACCACCACCGGTACCCCAGGGGTCATTGTCGTTGCGATTTCCACCCGGTTCATTCCAGGCCATAGGTCTCTCCGTCTATGCGTTTAAAGCGTTACGAATGGCAGCAAATACTAGGGATTTATACGTGTCCCGGCAATAGTCAGCACGGTTTTCGCAGGCAGGCGAGGCGGATCTGTGATCAGGGCACTTCTACCCGGACCCGGTCCGGCGACAACCCGGCACGGCTGAGGAGCTGGAACCAGTCACGGCTTTGCAGACGGATTTCCACCGCCACCTCACCATTATCCAGGTAACTTTCTCCCAGCACTGAGCCCGCCTCATGCAGAAGTGCCCGCAGTTTACCGTCCGTGGGACCAAGGATCACACAGTGGTGCAGCAGGTCTTCCGCCAGGCGTTCTACCATGGCGTCAAACAGCACCTCCATGCCCTCCCCGGTCCGGGCGGACACCCAGACCCGTATCGGGTCGCCGTTCTCATTACGTTCGACCCGGGGCGCAAAATCATCCAGCAGATCGATCTTGTTGAAAACCTGCAGCACCGGCACCTCATAGGCGCCAATTTCGTGGAGCACGTCCTCCACCTGTTCCATATTTTCCGACCGCCGCTCATCGTGTGCGTCGACCACGTGGAGCAGCAAGGATGCCTGGACCGTTTCTTCCAGGGTTGCCCGGAAGGCTTCCACCAGTTTATGGGGCAGGTGCCGGATAAAGCCCACTGTATCGGCAATAACGACAGGCCCGATGTCAGGAAGTTCCAAACGTCGCAATGTCGGGTCGAGTGTGGCGAACAACTGATCCGCTGCATAAACCGATGACTCGGTAATATGGTTGAACAGGGTAGACTTGCCGGCGTTGGTGTAACCCACCAGTGAAACCGTGGGGATATCCGCCCGCTTGCGGGCGCGCCGGCCCTGGTCCCGTTGCCGGCGCACTTTCTCAAGGCGCCGGTGAATGGATTTGATGCGCTCCCGCAGCAGCCGCCGGTCCGTTTCCAGCTGGGTTTCACCGGGTCCGCGCAGGCCGATACCGCCCTTTTGGCGCTCAAGGTGGGTCCAGCCACGGATCAGTCGTGTCGAGATGTGCTCAAGCTGGGCCAGCTCCACCTGCAGCTTACCCTCGTGGGTGCGGGCCCGCTGGGCAAAGATATCAAGAATGACGCCGGTTCGATCGAGCACGCGGCATTTCAGCTCCCGTTCGATATTGCGCTCCTGGCTGGGGCTGAGGGCGTGGTTAAACAGCACCACATCCGCCTCGCAGGCAGCTGCAACGTCACGGATCTCATCCAGCTTGCCCTCACCGACAAAAAACCGGGAGCTGGGCTGATTGCGGGAGCCGGTTACCTCCGCCACTGTTTCGACGCCTGCCGACGCCACCAGTTCGCGAAACTCACCAAGGTCTTCCATGGCGGTGCCATGGGAACTGAACTCGATATGAACAAGAACAGCTCGTTCACCGGCATGAGGACGTTCAAACAATCGGTCGATCTCCCGTCATTTTGACAGCATTACCGTAGGAAATTTACCCGGCCCCGGGCCGATCGGCCAGGGGCTGAAATGGAAAAACCCGCACAGCCCAACCAGGTTTACCTGGTCAGCCTGTGCGGGTCTGGTATCAGCGCCCGGACTCTGATCAGTCTTGCGCCTCATTCTCGCTGGCCGGATTCTGCTGGGGCAGGCGAACGTTGCGTGCAGGCACAACGGTGGAAATAGCGTGCTTGTATACCATCTGACTGACCGTGTTCTTCAGCAGAATGACAAACTGGTCAAAGGATTCAACCTGGCCCTGAAGCTTGATACCGTTCACCAGGAAGATGGATACCGGGATACGCTCCTTGCGCAGTGCGTTGAGGTAAGGGTCTTGTAGTGAGTGCCCTTTTGACATGTTTTTTCTCCTGTTTTTTTCTGGTAGCGCACCTTACGTGAGAGTGCGATTTAATAGTGCAGATCGTCGTTGTATTACAGCCGCAAGACCACCAGCATTAATCAATGCCAGGTCAGCAGCCAATCGGGACCGGACACTTGCTGAGAAGGGCCCGGCGAACCTCCGGCCAGTTCTATATCCTGAACCTCAGCGCCCCGCCTTCAATGTGGTGTGAGCTTCAAGTTTTTTCAAGGCAGTAGTGAGATTTTCCCGCGCTCCTGCCTCGAGCCAGGTCACATCCTGCCATTTTCGCAGCCAGGTCAACTGACGCTTGGCCAGCTGTCGCGTGGCGGCAATGCCCCGGTCCACCATTTGCTGGTAGTCGCCCTCGCCCGCCAGCCAGTCCCAGACCTGCCGGTAGCCAACGCAGCGCATGGAAGGCATATCGGTCGTCAGGTCACCCCGGGCCATAAGGCCTTTTACTTCATCCACAAAGCCCTGCTCAAGCATGGCATGAAAGCGGACGCCGATCCGGCGATGCAACTGCTGCCGCTCCGGCGGCGCCAGGGCAAACTGCTCGACAGTATACGGCAGCGTGTGGGCTGCGTCTGCTTGCCAGTTGGTCGAATACGGGTAATCCTCGATACTGGTGTCACTCTGCCAGAAGGCGGAGATGGGACGTCCCGTCAGTCGATGGACTTCCAGCGCCCGCAACAGGCGCTGGCGATTGTTCGGATGGATCCGTTCAGCGGCTATCGGATCAACTTCCGCCAGATGATGATGGAGTGCCTCCCAGCCTGCGCTGTCGGCCCATTGTTCCAGCGCCAGTCGCACCTCCGGGTCCGCTTCCGGCAAGTTTCCCATCCCCTGCAGCAGCGCCTTGTAATACATCATGGTTCCGCCCACCAGCAGGGGTATGCGGCCGGCGGCGGAGATAACCTCCATCTCCTGCCGGGCATCGCGGCAGAAGTCCGCTGCGGAGTAGGTTTCTGCCGGGTCACGGATATCGATCAGCCGGTGAGGTGCCCGCGCCAGTTCCGCCGGGGACGGTTTGGCAGTGCCTATGTCCATGCCCCGGTAAATCATGGCAGAGTCGACGCTGATGATGTCACAGGGCAGCCGTTCACACAGCTCGATCGCCAGGTCGGTCTTGCCGGAGGCGGTGGGGCCCATCAGCAGGATGGCCAGGGGCTGCGGGTCGGGCGTTGCCGTCATCAGCGCCCCCGCAGGAACAGCTTGTCCAGCTCGGGCAGGGTGACCACTGTCCAGGTGGGGCGGCCGTGGTTGCACTGGCCACTGCGCTCCGTCGCTTCCATATCCCGCAGCAGGGCGTTCATTTCCGGAATGGTAAGCTGGCGGTTAGCCCGCACCGAGCCGTGACAGGCCATGGTGCCGAGCAGCTCATGGGTCTGGGCTTCAACCCGGTCGCTCTGGCCATGGGCAATCAGATCCGCCAGCACATCCCGCAGCAGCTGCTCCGCATCGGCTCCGCGCAAAAGCGCCGGGAGCTGGCGCACCGCCAGGGTTTCCGGCCCGATACGCTCTACCACCAGCCCGACGGTCGCCAGCTCTGCCGCGCACTCCTCCGCCACCCCGGCCTCTTTCTGGCTGACCGCTACTGACACCGGCACCAGCAGGGGCTGACTGGTCAGATCCTGTGCCGCCAACGCCCGCTTCATACGCTCGTAGGTGATGCGCTCATGGGCGGCGTGCATATCGACAATGATCATGCCCTGCCGGCTCTGGGCAAGAATGTAGATACCGTGCAGTTGCGCGATGGCGTAGCCCAGGGGCGGTTCCTGGTGGTCTTCAACGCTCTGGCCAGTCCCGGCAAAGGCCGGGGTCGGCTCAATCTGCGGATAGGAACGCGCCGCTGCGGGGGGGAAAGCGCCTTCGGCCGTTGCTGCCTGGCTACCGCCGTCATTGAGCGACCGGTAAAAAGCCATCTGATCCTGGGCCGCCCAGGGGGACTGAGGCGACGTGCCGCCGCTCCAGCCTGCCTGACCAATGGAACCACCGCCAGCCCCGACCGGAACCGACGCTGCACCAGCGCCTGTCCGGACCTGCTCCGGCTGCACACCTCCACTCACTGGCCCCATACTGGCTTCACCAGCGGCTTCACGGGCAAGGGATTGCGCGACCGCACCCCGGAAATGATCGTCCGGTCGCACGTCACCCAGGGCCCCGTGCAACGTGCGGAAGATAAAGTCGTGCACCAGCCGGCCGTCGCGGAAGCGAACTTCGTGCTTGGTGGGGTGCACGTTAACGTCCACGTTAGCGGGATCCAGCTCCAGGTAGAGGACAAATGCCGGATGACGATTGTTGTACAACACGTCCCGATAGGCCTGGCGCACCGCATGGGCCACCAGGCGATCCCGGATAACACGACCGTTAACGAAAAAGTACTGCAGGTCTGCCTGACTGCGGGAGAACGTGGGTAAAGCCACCCATCCCCGCAGTCGCAGGCCGGTGGCCTCAGCATCAATCACCACTGCGTTGTCGATAAACTTCTGTCCGCAGAGGGCGCTGATCCGGCGCTCGTGGTCCAGCTCGCTCTCCGCCGGCCGCAGGCTATGGACCACTTTCTGGTTGTGTCTCAGGGTAAAGCCGGTATCAAACCGCCCCAGCGCCTGGCGCCGCAGCACCTCTTCCAGATGACCAAACTCGGTTTTCTCCGTTCGCAGGAACTTACGCCGCGCCGGTGTATTGAAGAACAGGTCCCGCACTTCAACCGTCGTGCCTACCGGATGAGCCGCCGGGGAAATCCGCGCTTCCATATCGCGGCCCTCCACTTCCACCCGACTGGCGGCTTCCTGTTCTGCCGTACGCGAGGTCAGCGTCAGCCGGGATACCGAACTGATACTGGCGAGGGCTTCGCCGCGAAAGCCAAGCGAGGCGACGGCCTCCAGGTCGTCCAGGGTGGTGATTTTACTGGTGGCGTGCCGGCTCAGCGCCAGGGGCAGCTCAGCTTCCGGTACGCCGGCGCCGTCGTCCCGGACCCGTATCAGGCGCACCCCGCCCTGTTCCACGTCGACCTCGATGCGGCGGGCACCGGCATCGAGGGAATTTTCAATCAGTTCCTTGAGAACCGAGGCGGGACGTTCAACCACCTCCCCGGCAGCAATCTGGTTGGCCAGCCGGGGGGACAGCAGTTTGATGGAAGGCATCGGGGAGTGGATCTCCAGCAATCAATGAATGGCGACCGATTGCTGATAATAACAGATTAACCGGGGCGTCAGCCGCCCGGATCCCGGGAACCGGACAGCGGCTCAGGAGTTCGGGATCTGCAGGGTCTGACCAACGACGACCATATCATCCTTCAGGCCGTTGATCCGCTTCAGGGCTTCAACACTCACCTGATTGCGGCGGGCGACCGCCGACAGGGTATCGCCCCGCTGTACCCGGTACTCACTGAGCCTGACGCCGCCAGCCTGCTGACGCTTCTGCCAGGCCAGCAGTGTGCCCGGTGGCGGCAGGGCGTTGAAATACTCGTCAATGCCGTCAAACACCGCCCGGGCCACCTTGTCCTGATGGGCCGAACTGAGCAGGTTTCGCTCTTCCTGTGGGTTGGAAATAAACCCGGCCTCAACCAGGATGGACGGGATATCCGGCGACTTGAGCACCGCAAAGGCGGCCTGCTCCACACCGGGCTTGTGCAGCCGAGTGACCTGGCCGAGCTTCTTCAGGATGTAATCACCCACCCCGACGCTGGCGTTGATACTGGCTGTCATCGACAGATCCAGCAGCACGCCGGCAAGCACATCATCCTTGTCCCCCAGGGTAACGCCACCTTCGCCACCGATCAGGTCAGACCGGTTCTCGCTTCGGGCCAGCCAGCGGGCAGTTTCACTGGTGGCGCCCCGCTGGGACAGGGCAAACACCGATGCCCCCCGGGGCTGGGGACTATGGAACGCATCCGCATGGACGGACACAAACAGGTCCGCCTTGTGCTTGCGGGCCAGCAGCGTACGCCGGCGCAGGTCAATGTAATAATCTCCGGTGCGGGTCAGCTGGGCTTTGTAGCCGGGCTTACTGTTGATCAGTCTTTCCAGCCGCCGCGCCAGGGCCAGCACGACGTCTTTCTCCCGGGTCCCGCCCGGCCCGATGGCGCCGGGATCCTCGCCGCCGTGGCCAGCGTCGATCACAACGATAATATCCCGCTTGCCGCCGGTATCTTCCCGCACAATCGGACGGTTCATTTCACTGAGGGAGACCCGGTCTTCCTCGATCAGGTCGATGACCAGACGGTGGCCATACTGCTGGTTCGGCTCCAGTTGGAAACTGCGGGGCTTGATATCCTTGCTGAGGTCCAGCACCACCCGCAGGTCATTACCATTGCGGGCCGCGCTGCGAATCTGGCGGACGGGGCTGCCGGTCAGGTCCAACTGGTCCAGGCGGGCCTGCAGGCGGGTGCCTTTCATATCGATCACCAGCCGGTCCGGGTTCTCCAGACGGAAAATGGTGTGTTCTACCGACGACCGGGTGTCGAATACCAGCCGTGTGTGGTCCGGCGCAGGCCAGATCCGGGCGCCATCTACGGTCGTGGCTGCGGCAGACGGCAGCGTTACCACGATGGCCAGCAGGGCTGCGATAAGCCCCAGCCCCTGACGAATCAGTGTTCCTGTTATTGTCATATGCGGCCCCTCGATTCCGGTCCGTCTTTTGTTTACAACCGCCCCGTCTCCCGGGCGAAACCTTTTTGAGCTGCCAGCTGGTCCAGCAACGTATGACCCGCTTCGCTGTGCGCCTGAAGCTGCAGGGTACGACCGCCCCGGTCTGGCGTCAGAGTCAGCTCCAGATCCGGCCTCGGCAGAACACCTTCACCCCGTTCCGGCCATTCCACCAGACACACATTGCCGGGGGCCAGATAGTCCCGGATGCCCATGAACTCCAGCTCTTCCGGATCGCCTAGCCGGTAAAGATCAAAATGCCAGGTCGCCGGCTGCAACTGCTCATAGGGCTCTACCAGGGTATAGGTCGGGCTTTTAACGGCGCCCTGATGGCCCAGCCCCTGGATAAACCCGCGACTGAGGGTCGTCTTGCCAGCGCCGAGGGTGCCATGAAGGAATATAACAATCCCCCCGGCTGGCGCTACCAATTTCACCGCATTTGCAAGACTTTTACCGACCGCGACGGTGGCGGCCTCGTCTTCCAGCCAGAGAGTCTGTTCATTCATCAGTAGGCCCTCGGGGCTGATTGTCTTCATAACCCGTGCTCCGGCGGTAGCTGTCAGGCTCTCCGAATCCAGGTTCCGCTGCTGCCAGAGCTACGGGCAGTGCGTCGATCACATCCATTGGCAATAGCCCCCGGTAACCCTTCCGCTGCGACGCCAGTGCCGCCGCCTCAAGATGAAGCGTAACGCCGAGCAATACGCCCTCCGGAATGCCGATGGCCGAAGCGCGAACTGCCTGCGCCATGAACGCGCCGACAATACCGGACAACACGTCGCCCATGCCCCCCGTGGCCATGCCAGGGTTCGCCCCGGGCACCAGCGTGGGTATCCTCCCGGGCGTCGAGACCAGCGTGCCAGCCCCCTTCAGCAGCGCAACGCCGCCAAAACGCTCCCTTAACGACGCAACCGCCGTCAGCCGGTCGGCCTCGATATCAGCAACTGAACAGCCCAGCAACCGCGCGGCCTCCCCGGGGTGCGGAGTGATGACCTGCTGATCAAACGGCCGGGGGGGCTGACCTGCCAGCAGATTGAGCGCATCTGCATCAAGCAGCCGCGGCTTACCGGAAGCCAGCACCTGTTGCAGCATCTGCTGACCCCAGGCGGACTGCCCCAGCCCGGGGCCGCACACTACCACATCGGCTTTGTCCAGCAGCGGAGTCAGCTCATTGCCATGGGCAAGACCACGAACCATGAGTGAAGGGCAGCGGGATAAAGCGGCCGTCACATGTTCGCTGCGCGTCGCCAGCGTGACCATCCCCGCGCCACTGCGGGCCGCGGCCTCCGCCGCTAACAGCCCTGCCCCGCCGTAACCCCGGTCACCAGCGACAATCAACAAATGGCCGAAGCTTCCCTTATGGGCTGCCGGCGACAGCCGCGGCAGGCAGATCCGGCATTGCTCCCATCCGGTAACCGTAGCAACCGGCGCTACCGGCAATGAATCGAGCCGTTCTTTGGCGCCCAGGGCGTCGTAAACGACCCGCCCCGCGTAATGGGGCCCCTGACCCGTCAAGAGGCCCGCCTTCTGTCCGATGAAAGTGACCGTAACGTCGGCGCGCACGGCCTCACCCTCTGCTACGCCCAGACTGGCGTCCAGTCCGGAAGGGACATCCACCGCCAGCACCGGGGCGCCGCTCGCTTGCAGTTGGCAGGCGATCTGATCAAAAGGAGATCTCAAAGCGCCCCGGGCGCCGGTGCCCAGCATGGCATCCACCACCACCGGCTTATGGACGAAGAGCTCCGCCTGTTCGTCTGCCGTCAGCTGTTCCCAACGTCGGATGTGAACACCTGCCCCGGTGGCATCCTGCCAGGCCCGGCGTGCATCCCCGGACAGCTTCTCAGGGTCAGAGACGGCAATGCACTCAACCGCCAGCCCCTGACGCTGCCCATTCGCCGCGACCAGATAACCATCGCCGCCGTTTTTACCAGCGCCGCACAGCACCAGCACGGATGACGGGGCCGGCCAATGCCGTAATAACTGTCGAAATGCCGCCCGTGCCGCCTTCTGCATCAGCGTATAGCCATCAACCCCTTGATCTTCGATCAGAAACCGATCAAGGGCCTGAACACCATCTGCAGTAAAGAGGGATTCTGTTAAGCTGTGGCTTGTCGGCATAATGGCCAGAACCTGTCGGGTATCGAGAATTCAGTTTAACTGTTTTTCCCAGCTTGCTGTAAAGCGTAGCAAAAGCCGGGCATAGACCACACTTTAACCAATAGTAACCCTGATCCATGAGCTCTGCACTTGAAGATTTCCCCGAGCGCATTCGCCAATGGGCCCTCGAGCTGGGCTTCAGCGACATTGGCATTACCCGGCCGGAGACCGGGGGTCACGCCCAGCGCCTGCAACAATGGCTGGCCCGGGGACTCCATGGTGAAATGGAATGGATGAAGCACCACGGCGACAAGCGCTACACTCCCACGTCCCTGGTCCCGGGCACGGAACGGATTATCTCTGTCCGCATGGACTACCGCCATGAACCGGACAGCCCCCGGCAGGTATTGGGCGATCGGGAAAAGGCCTACGTCAGCCGTTATGCCGTCGGCCGGGATTACCACAAGCTGATCCGCAAACGGCTTACTCACCTGGCAAAGCGTATCGATGACGCACTGAAAGGGTACGACTACCGGGCCTTCACCGACAGTGCGCCGGTAATGGAAAAAGCCTTGGCCCAGCGCGCCGGCCTCGGCTGGATCGGCAAGAATACGCTGGTGCTCACCCCAAAGGCCGGCTCCTGGTTTTTCCTTGGCGAAATTTTCACCTCTGCACCGCTGCCGGAAACTCCCTCGTTCGATAAAAATCACTGCGGCAGTTGCAGCGCCTGCCTGGAAGGCTGCCCCACTAAGGCTTTTGTGGGCCCTTATATACTCGACGCACGCCGCTGCATCAGCTACCTGACCATCGAACTGAAAGGTGCCATTCCCGAAGAACTGAGGCCGCTGATGGGCAACCGGGTATTTGGTTGTGACGACTGTCAGCTTGTCTGTCCCTGGAACCGGTTCAGCCAACCGACCCGGGAAACCGACTTCCACCCCCGCCACAACCTGGATAACAGTACCTTGGCAGAGTTGTTCCACTGGACCGAACCGGAGTTTCTGCAACGTACCGAGGGCTCGGCCATTCGCCGCACCGGATACGAAGGCTGGCTGCGCAACCTGGCCGTGGGGCTGGGCAATGCACCGACCACTATTCCGGTGATTGAAGCACTGAAGTCCCGTGCAGACTCTCCCTCCGGGCTGGTCCGGGAACATGTCCGGTGGGCGCTGGCCCGACATGGCGTCACGACCTGAGCAACCTGTCTTTCACCGGCACATTCGTGCAGAATCCGCCCCTGATCTTTTCAGAACTATTAGCAGGAATTTTCGTACCATGGCCATCAAGCACCTGAGAACCGCCTTTGCCAGCCAGTACCAGCCCGGGCAGCCAGCCCGGCTTCAGATTGGCGAGCCGCTGCAGGAGCCCGGCGGTGATTACGAGATGCTCCACAAGCAGATGAAGCGATTATTCAACAGCAAGCCGGGCAAAAAATACGGCCGCTTCTCGGAAGATATCGGCGAACACCCATTCAGCGCCTGGCTGAAGGACTATATGGAAGAGAAGCAGTCCTTTGGCTCCCTCACCGAGCGGCTCTACGGGCACTTCCGGGACATGCTGGACAGTGCCCAGGAGGAATTCTCCGGCCACCTGATGCTGGTCCACGAATCCCTCGCCAACGGCGAAGTCGCGTACCTGCTGGTCCTGGAAACCGACAGCGCCATGCGGTTTGATAGCAACCAGGCCCTGGACGCCACCGATGTACTGAGCCTGTCCCGCCTGAACCTGGCACTGCGGATTGAGCTGGAGGACTGGCTCGGGGACAGCGGCAGCGACAACTACCTCACCCTGGTCCACGGCCGCGGCACCGGCGAAGGCGGCGATCTGTTTATTCGCCTGTGCGGCTTCACCAACCAGATTGATGTGGAAAAGGAAACCGTTACCTTCCTGGATGCGGTGGAAGCGTTCGCCAAGACTTCAGCCCCGGAAAAAGCCGGCGAGGTGCGGGCGAAAGCCTACGAGTTCTGTAAGGAGCAACACGCCCTGGGAGAGCCGGTGGAAATTAGCGCGCTTTCTGGCTATCTGGATGAAAACCAGCC
>CAYMQO010000022.1:0-13244 GCA_964392405.1 uncultured Marinobacter sp. | reverse complement strand
TGGGACCCTTTTACTCGTGTTGGTCAATGGCTGAAAGCTGAGGCGGAATTCTACCGGAATTTGATGGGTAGTTCAGCCATCTTTGCGGTCGCCAATACGATTGTGCCGGCGGTCAGCACAATGATTCCAGCGCAGGGTCGGGTAAGTCATTTCGGGATCGTGCGTAGCCATGGATGGCGGAGCCGAGCGTACATGGACGTATCCACAGCGTATCCCGAAAAGACTTACCCGACCCTTCGCCGCACCAAAACCAGACCGCTCGCTCAAAAGCCGGCGGCCGACTCAGAAGCCGGCAGCCCCACGCCAATCAAAACCGTCAAACTCAAGGCGACAAACGAAAAAACGTATCCCGGTAATGCTGCAACTCAGCAATAGAATCGCGAATATCATCCAGGGCCAGATGCGTCCCCTTCTTCTGCACACCCTCAAGCACATCCGGCCGCCACCGGCGCGCCAGCTCCTTCACCGTACTGACATCCAGATTGCGGTAGTGAAAAAACGCCTCCAGCCGGGGCATATACTTCACCAGGAAGCGGCGATCCTGCCCCACGCTGTTACCGCACAGCGGCGACACCCCAGGCTTCAGATGCCCGGCCAGAAAAGCCAGCGTCTGATCCTCCGCCGCCGACTCCGTCACCGAACTGTCCCTGACCCGCTGGGTCAGACCACTCTCGCCGTGGGTGCGCGTACACCACTCATCCATGGCACCCAGCACCTCATCGCTCTGATGAATGGCCAGCACAGGGCCTTCGGCGATCACATTGAGATTGGCATCAGTGACGATGGTGGCGATCTCGATAATCCGTTCTTTTTCCGGATCCAGGCCGGTCATTTCAAGGTCGATCCAGACCAGGCGGTCATTACTTGCGTCGGCCATGGTGGCAGGTCTCCAGTAATTAACAGGTGTAGTAACAGTGCGGCGCACGGGATCTGATATGATGAATCATCCCCACGTCCATAACAATCAGGGTGCCTATGGCGAAACGCCGCCTCAGCAAGCAGCAGCAACACCGTATCCAGAAAATCCAGGCCGAGCGCGCCCGTCGCGCCAGCAAACGGGAGCAGGATATCAACGCTCAGCGGGAAGCCGGTGAGCTGGGGCCGGAGCAGTCCGGACTGGTGATCGCCCATTATGGACAACAGCTCGATGTGGAAGCCCTTGAAGGGGCCCATCAGGGGCAGCTTTTCCGCTGTTTTGTGCGAACCAATATCGACAGCCTGGTCACCGGCGACAAGGTTATCTGGTGCGAAGGTGCAGATGGCACCGGCGTCATTGTGGCCCGCCAGGAACGCCACTCCCTGCTACAGCGCCCCGACAACTTCGGGCAGTTGAAGCCGGTGGCGGCGAACATTGATCATATTGTGCTGGTGATTGCGCCGGAGCCAGAGCCCCACGATAACCTGATTGACCGCTATCTGGTGGCTGCCGAAAACACCGAAATCCCGGCTGTCCTGCTATTGAACAAGGCCGACCTGGTGACCGATGAGAACCGGGGCCATATTGAGGCTCTGCTGGATCGCTACCGGTCGCTGGGATACGAGGTGGTAGAAGCCTCTGCCCATCATCCGGAGGTTCACGGTGATGCCATAAGCGGCCTGGTCAGGGACCGTACTACGGTGTTTGTCGGGCAGTCGGGGGTCGGCAAGTCGTCGATTGTCCAGACGCTGGTTCCGGACCGGGAGCTGAAAGTCGGTGCCCTATCCGAGAGCACCGGCAAGGGCACCCACACCACCACCACGGCAAGACTGTTTCATCTGGATGGCGGGGGTCGCCTGATCGACTCCCCCGGTATCCGTGAGTTTGGCCTGTGGCATATGACGCCGGCGGAGATCGAATATGGGTTCCGGGAGATCCGGGACGTTACCGGCCATTGCCGGTTCCGGGATTGTCGACACGAGGGCGAGCCCGGTTGCGCACTGGATGAGGCGGTGCGTCAGGGTCAGGTCACGCCGCAGCGACTGCAGAGCTTCCGACGGATCCTCCAGGCCATGGAAGAGCAGCAGGCCCGGGGGCTGAAGCTGAGCTGACGCGGTTAATTCCGGTTACCAGTTCAGCTCTTCCGGCCGGACCGGCTCATCCGGATTGGCCCACTCGCCGCTTTTGAGCTGCTGCCGGGCCGCTTCCTGCTCTTCCTCCGAGGGCTTGGTCAGGTCAATCAGTGGCTCGCTTCCCGGGCGGGCGCGCCCCTGAATTTCGCCAGCGGCCTTCTTGTTCAGTACGATAATCGAGATGCGACGGTTGACCGGCGCATAGGGATTCTCGTCATCAATCATCACCGAATCGCTGAGGCCGACAACCCGGGCAATCTGCTGAGCACGAACCCCACCGGTGACCAGCGCCCGGCGGGCCGCATTGGCACGGTCCGCCGACAGCTCCCAGTTGGTATAGCCCGGGCGGCTGACGTACGGCGTCGCATCCGTATGGCCGGTGATGGAAAGTTTGTTGCTCACGGAGCTCAGTGGCTTTGCAAGCGCGTAGAGGATGTCCTGTGAATAGTCCTTGAGCTGTGCGCTGCCGCTGGCAAACATGGGGCGCTGGGACCGGTCGACGATCTGGATACGGAGTCCTTCGTCGGTGATATCGATCAGCAGCTGGTCGCGGAACTCACGGAGAGTTTCGTTACTCTCGATTTCTTCCTTAAGGTCCTGGAACAGCTCTTCCATCTGCCGCAACTCCAGCTGGTCCGCCATACTCTCGATGTGCTGCTCGTCCAGCGTGATCAGGTTATCGGCCTGGTCCGCACTGCTGGACTCGACCACGGATGCGCTGCCCCCCAGGTCAACAGGATTGCGATTGCCGCCTTCGTTGTAACCCACCGGGTCGCGAAAATAGCCCTGCACCGCCAGCTTCTGCTCGGGGGTAGCGGTTGTGGTCAGCCAGAGCACCAGGAAGAAGGCCATCATCGCCGTGGCGAAATCCGCAAAGGCCACTTTCCAGGACCCGCCGTGGTGCGCGGCCGCCCGCTTCTTGACGCGCTTTATAATGATCGGTTGATCAGACACGATCGCACCTGCCTTGGTCCGGACGTCTGCCGGTGTCCGGATGTTTAACGGGAGCGGACATGGTCATTCAGCTCCTGGAAACTGGGCCGTTTTTCGCTGGGCAATGCCTTGCGGCCGAACTCTATTGCCATTTGCGGGGCCTGGCCCGATACCGTGGCAATAATGGCGGCCTTGGCGCATTCGTAGGCCCGCAGTTCGTACTTGGCGTGGTGCTCCAGCGCAATGGAGGTGGGGCCGACAAAACCATAACCCATCCAGATCCCCAAAAAGGTACCGACCAGTGCCGCGGCCACACTCATACCGATTTTCTCTGGCCCTTCCGACATGAAGTTCATGGTAATAACGATACCCAGCACCGCCGCCACAATGCCGAGGCCCGGGAGAGCATCAGCAATCTTGTTAACGGCGTGGGCCGGCTCTTCCAGCTCATGCTGGCGGGTGTCCAGTTCCTGGTCCATCAGACCTTCAAGCTCATGGGGAGCCATATTGCCGGCACTGATAATGCGCAGGTAGTCGGTAATGAATGCGGTAAGATGGGCGGACTTGGTTACTGCCGGGTAGCGGGTAAAAATCTGGCTCTCGCCGGGGTTATCAATATCTTCCTCGATGGCCATGACACCCTGCTTGCGGGACTTGTCAAAGATGTCGTACAACAGGCTCAGCAGGTCCATATAAAACGCCTTGTTGTAGGGCGATCCGGTAATCAGGCGTATGACGCCGCTGAACACATCCTTGATGGTGCCCATGGGGTTGGCGATGATAAACGACCCCAGCGCCGCGCCGCCGATGATCAACACCTCCGTCGGCTGCCACAACACCATCAGGTTGCCGCCATGCAGCATATAACCGGCCAGTACGCTGACCAGAACGATAAGACTACCGACTATTAAACCCATGGATAACTGACCGTCTGCTTTTGATGGATTTATTGAAACTGCCCGGGGTTCCGCGACCCTGGCAACGATTATTCGCTATCCAACGACGATAGCAATGACATTTTGTAACGGTAAAAGCGATAAATGTTTTCTACCGATAAGCTGGTTTTGTTAAACTCACGCGCCCGACAATGAAAGGTTTCTGATTCATGCTCGACCGGCTTTTTGTATTGATACAGTATGTGGTTCCGCAGCTGCTGATCTCCCGGCTGGCTGGGAAGCTGGCGGACCGCCGCCCTCCCCGTTCCATTCTCACCGCTGTCATACGTTGGTTTATCGGCCGCTACGGCGTAAACATGAGCGAAGCCGCCAATGAAGATCTGACCAGCTACCCGACGTTCAATGCATTCTTTACCCGGGAACTCAAGCCCGGCCTGCGCCCGCTCTCGGGGGGACCGGAGACGGTCGTCAGTCCGGTGGATGGCACCGTGAGCCAGCTGGGACAGGTCAGTCATGACCGCGTGTTTCAGGCCAAGGGCCAGTCCTTCAGTCTGGTGGAGTTACTGGGCGGGGATATTGATCGGGCCAGGCCCTTCGAGGACGGTGAGTTCGCTACTATCTATCTGGCGCCCCACGATTATCATCGTATTCATATGCCGATGGCCGGCACGCTGCGGGAGATGGTGTATGTGCCGGGGCGCCTGTTCTCCGTAAACCCCGTAACCGCCGAGGCCGTGCCGGGGCTCTTCGCCCGGAACGAGCGGGTGGTGTCCATATTCGATACCGAGGCCGGTCCCATGGCCATGGTATTGGTCGGCGCGATGATTGTGGGCAGTGTGGAAACCCGCTGGGCCGGCATTGTTTCACCGAAGCCCGGACGGCGCGAAGTTACATCGTTTGACTACCAGAACCAGTCCCCGGCGATCTGGTACGAGCGGGGCGAAGAAATGGGCAGTTTCCGGTTGGGCTCAACGGTGATCCTGGTGTTCCCGCAAGGCGCGACCGGCTGGCGGGAGGACCTGCAATCCCGGGACCGAGTCCGGCTTGGCGAGGCCCTGGCGGCGGTCAGGAGCGCTCCGCGGGAAACGCCAGTACTTGACTGATATCGTCAACTCCACACTTGAGCATCAGCAGCCGGTCCAGCCCCAGGGCGACACCGGCGCAATGTGGAAGCCCTGCCTCCAGAGCCGCAAGCAAACGCTCATCCACGGGCATTTCCGGCTTCCCCAGTTCCCGCCGTCGGACGTTGTCGGCCTCAAACCGGCGGCGCTGTTCGCCGGCATCCGTGAGTTCCCAGTAGCCGTTACACAGTTCAATACCCCTGACGTACAACTCAAAGCGGTGGGCGACCTGATGCCCATCATCCAGACTGGTACGGGCCAGGGAGGCCTGACTGGCGGGATAGCGGGTAACAAATACCGGACGTTCATGCCCCAGCGCGGGCTCCACCTGGAAACTCATGATCAGATCCAGGCAACTGTCGCGGTCGAGCCCATCCACCAGGTGCCGGTCACCGGCCAGCGGATAGCAGGCCTCCCTCAACCCGGCCATGTCAACGGTCATCGGATCCAGCCCAGCGTGCTGTCTCAGCAACTGCCGATAGGGAATCCGTTCCGGCTCCGGAGTGTCCAGCACACCCTGCACTAACGCCGCCACTTCATCCATCAACTGGTCGTCGTCCCAGCCGGGGCGATACCATTCGACCATGGAGAATTCCGGGTTATGGCGGCGCCCGCGCTCACCGTCGCGGAACACCCGGCTGACCTGATAGATGCTGCCCGCCCCTGCTGCCAGCAGGCGCTTCATATGGTACTCGGGAGAGCTCTGCAGCCAGCCACGGGGCTGCGGCCAGCCTGCCAGCGGAATGGGCGCGGCCTCGATGCAGTCGATATTGGGATCGGTCACACCGTATTGCGCCAAGATCGGCGTTTCCACCTCCAGCACGCCCCGCCCGGCAAAAAAGCCGCGAACCCATTGCAACATGTGCGCGCGGCTTTCGAGAATCCTGCGTGTGGCGGTGGGTTGCCAGGTGAACGCCGGGTCGGACGGCGTCCCTTCAGGAATCACAGCAGGCCCTGATCAGCTCTTGACCCGGTTGACATACTCGCCCGTGCGGGTATCCACTTTCAATACCTCACCCACGGTGATAAACAGCGGCACCTGAACCACGGCACCGGTAGACAGGGTCGCAGGCTTGGAACCTCCCTGTGCGGTATCGCCTTTCATACCTGGGTCGGTCTCCACAACTTCCAGCTCAACAAAGTTGGGCGGGGCCACCGTCAGCGGCGCGCCGTTGTACAGAGTGATGGTATAGACGTCCTGCTCCTTGAGCCATTTCAGGGTGTCGCCCACTGCCTTGGCGTCGGCCGCAAACTGCTCAAAGGAACCGTCGGTTTTCATGAAGTGCCAGAACTCGCCGTCGGTGTACAGGTACTCCATATCCTGATCAATAACATCGGCGGCCTCCAGACTCTCCCCGGACTTGAAGGTACGTTCCCAGACCCGGTTGGTCATCAGGTTACGGAGTTTCACGCGGTTGAACGCCTGACCCTTACCGGGCTTTACAAACTCGTTATCGAGAATCACGCAGGGGTCGCCGTCCAGCAAAACCTTGAGACCGCTGCGAAATTCATTGGTAGAATAGGAAGCCATGAAACCCTCATCTGATATGACGCTGTTGAGATGTGAAAGTCCGCTATGATACAGCGAACCACCTCTCCTGTAGAAGCCCGGGGGCCAGCCGGCGACCCAGATCACAATCCGTCGGACTGGCAAAGCCTGTTGGCCAACTCGATAACCAGCCCCGCTGCCTTGCTGCAACGCCTCGGCCTGAACGAGCTGGCGCTGGCGCAACAGGCGGAAGCCGGCCATCTGGCGTTCCCGGTACGGGTGCCCGAACCCTGGCTGGCCCGTATCCGCCCCAACGACCCGGACGATCCGCTGCTGCGCCAGGTATTGCCGCTGGCCGCTGAAGGCGAAGCGCAGGCCGGTTACATCCGCGATCCCCTGCAGGAAAGCGACGCCACAGCCGCGCCCGGACTGATCCGGAAATACCGCAGCCGCGCCCTGCTCATGGTGACTGGCCAGTGCGCCATCAACTGTCGCTACTGTTTTCGCCGACACTTTCCCTACGCTGACCATCGCCTATCGCCCGAGCAGCGAAAGCATGTGATCGAAACGCTGAAAACCAGCCCGGAAATCAATGAAGTGATTTTCAGCGGTGGCGATCCCCTGGCAGCCAATGACCGGTTACTCGCGAGCTGGGCCCAGGCGCTGGCGACGGTGCCCTCGCTGACCCGCCTGCGCATTCACACCCGCCTGCCCATAGTCATCCCCCAGCGAGTGGATGAGGCACTGCTTGCCTGGATCCGGGAGTGTCCGCTGGACGTGGTGATGGTGGTTCATGTGAACCACCCCCGTGAGATCGACGACGACGTACGGCGCGCCATGAAGAAGCTCCGTGACGCTGGCGTAACCCTGCTGAACCAGAGCGTGATTCTCCGAGGGGTCAACGACCACGCCGACGTGCTGGAGCAACTGAGCGAGACCCTCTTTGACGCTGGTGTACTGCCCTACTACCTGCACGCCTTCGACCCGGTGGCCGGCGCTCACCATTTTGATGTCAGGGATGACGAGGCCCGGGGTCTGGTCCGCGAGCTTCAGGCCCGGCTGGCTGGCTACCTGGTCCCCAGGCTGGTCCGTGAAGTGCCGGATCGGCCAGGCAAGACCTTGCTGGATGTCGGTATGGAGAACTCTGACAGGTTTTCATGACACAAACGTTAAACATTGTCATGTTATAGGTTTCTGGCTTTCTACCGGGGCTTTGCTACTTTAAGTTTATTCAAATAACCATAACAATATGTAATTCCGTGAGATTTTACCGGGCCCGATCCCCTGTTACTCTGCAGGCGTGCACAGAGGATTCCCAGCATGACTGACAGGCTTTACTGGTAAACCGATGCAGAAACCCGTACTGACCATACCCGAGCCGAGGATCGCGCACCTGTCGTTCTGCGATACGACGCCGAAGGCTTTCAGGTACTGGGTGGATCACCTGCCACTGGCCAACCTGGGCGAACTGTCCCGGCAGCTGTATCACGGCATCATTGAAGTCAATCAGCTGCTCTGCCAGCCTGCGGCGCGCCTGCAGTTCCTTGAGCTGATGCGGCCTCGTATCCGCTTTGTCTGCACGGAACTGTCCCGCCATTATCTGGGCATGTCCGTATCCCTGCCGGAGAAACAGCGCAAGATCGCCAACCTGTCCCAGGCGCTGCAGATGCATCTGGCCTCAGGCTATAAGCTGACGCTGATGGAAATGCTGGACAGCGGCAATATCGACCGCCAGCGGAAAGTCCTGGCGCAGGTCTGCCACCGGGCCCTGAGCGAACTGGGCGCAACGATCCTCCGGGCCCAGCAACTGTATACCGGTAGCCCACCGGGCAGCTGGCTCGAAACCCACCAGCTCTTCCGCTTTGCCCGGGCCAACGAACTTCATGATCTCGAAGTACAGGACGATCAGCGCCGGCAGCGCCCCACATCCACCGTTGCAGAAGCCTATCACCATACCCTGTTGATGGGCTGCGCCCGAAGCAACCAGCTGCGGCAGAAGGAACAGGAGCTGGTCGGCGAACTGTTCGAACTCTGGGGAAACCGCGTCCGTTGTGCCCCCGACCTGGCGGCAACTTCGGTTTTTGTGGTGGATACCAAAAGTGACAAGCCGCCCCGTTACCGGTCACTGGGAGCCACCGCGGGGGAGAACCGCGTGTGGGGACTGGATACTGGCTCGCTGGCGACGCAGATCCAGGATCACCTTCACCAGAAGCCCCAGCCGGTGCCATCCGGGGCTGCCGGGCGCAAGCCCGCGCCACCACCGGTTACCGGCCTGCCCGTTGTGGACGGCGTCAGTGATTCGTTGCTGACTCACCTGGCGCAGGCCCTGGCCCTGCTGACCGAGCGCAACTTCAACCGGCTTGCGACAGACGGCCAGCTGGAAGTCTGTGCCGGACTGAGCGCGGTGCATTACTTCGTAGCCGGGCAGAAGCCCTTTCCGGAATTTATCATTGGTAACCAAAGCGCCGCGGCCCTCGAGCCGGAAAACCGCTTTATGAAACCCGTACGCACCGACGCCTGGTCTGAAGCCCATGATGCGGGGGTTTCCGAAGACCGGCTGCGGGCCCATGCGGATATACCTATCCACTATCAGAAGGCCGGTGCCAGTCATAACACCCTTCAGGGTCGTAACCTGCCCAGGGCTTATCGCACCCGCATTGTTAACACCAGCCCCGGCGGCTATTGCGTCGTATGGGCCGCCAGCATCCCGGTAACCCTGCAGACCGGTGAGATACTGGGCGTCCGCGAGCAGCCGGGGCATCCCTGGAGCATTGCCATTGTGCGCTGGCTTCGCCAGGCCCGGGGCGAAGGCACACAGGTGGGTATCGAAGTTATCGGCCCTGGGGCGACCCCCTGCGGTGTCCAGCTGATCCAGAAAACCGGCAACAGCAGCGAGTTCCTGCGCGGGCTGCTGCTACCGGCCATTCCCGGCACCCACCGTCCGGAAAGCCTGGTTACCCCGAGAGTGCCGTTCCAGAGTGGCAACCGTATCAGCCTTCTGCACCAGGGCCGCCAGGAACAGGGCCTGCTGGGGCGCCAGCTGGCCGGCACCGGCAGTGTCAGCCAGTTCGAACTGCGCCTCTACAAGCGTCCCGATGAGCCGGACCCTGGCCTGAAACGTCGCAAGAATCCGTTTGCCTCTGATGACGGCGATTTCGACTCCCTCTGGCCTGATCTCTGACGGCCTCCCTCCGGCGGCCGGAACTCTGAACCGCCGCTGAATTCGTAACCCCTTCCCGAAACTGGGTGACAGCTCCCGCAATGACTCGCCGACGCTTGTCATTGGACGGTAACCCCTGCATCATTCAGGGTTATTGCCCCTCGGCCAGCGCCAGGCGCTATGGAAGGGATCGAATCACTGTCAGGGACGGCCCCAGTAGCACAACGGCCCCCAATGCAGGGCCTCGACAACCAGCGAGACTGCCAGCGAATGCAGAAGCAAAAAACCACTGTTCATCTGCTGATCATGGACCCTTCCCAGAACGATGCCGAGTCCCTGGTCAGCCTGTTGCGGAACTCCGGCCGCGCAACACGGGCACACCGGGTGACCTCCGATGAAGACCTGGACGAAGCGATCCGCACCGGCCAGTGGGACCTGTTCCTGGCACGGGACAACCACACCGAGTTCACACCGGATGACGCGCTGGCAACCATCCGCCGGCTCGACAAGGACATCCCTTTTATTCTGCTGACAGAAAGCGAAGACCCGCAGCGCTCGCTGGCCATCATGAAAGCGGGAGCCCAGGACACCTGTCCGGCCAATGAGAGCGAACGGCTGATACTGATCATCCGCCGTGAGCTGAACAATCTGGAAGAGCGTCGCCGCCGCCGCGCGCTGGATGCTCACCTGCGGGAAGCCGAGGCCCGCTGTCAGCTGCTGCTGGAAAGCTCCAAGGATGCCATTGCATACGTCAACGACGGCATGCACATCTACGCCAACCAGGCCTATATGGACTTTCTTGGCTACGACGAAATCGACGACCTGTTTTCCGTCCCGCTGCTGGATACGCTGGCCCCTGAAAGCCAGGACGACCTGCGCAAGTTCATGAAGGCCTTTGCCGAGACCCGCGAGGATGGCATGACGCTGAACGCGGTCGCCCGGCGCAGCGACGACCAGGACATCAGTATCACCATGGCAGTCTCCGCCGCCACCTACGATGGCGAAGCCTGTGTCCAGGTGGTCATCCAGCCCGAGCACGACGACGCGGAACTGCAGGAAAAGCTGCGGGAGATCAGCAATCAGGACCTGCTCACCGGCCTGTATAACCGTCAGTACCTGATGGACCAGCTGACCCGGGCGGTCGCCATCGCTGGCGAGAAAAACGAAACCGGAGCCCTGGCCTATATCGGTATGGACGGGTTCGCCGGCTTCCGGAACGATCTCGGCATTGCCGGCACCGACATCCTGCTGCGGGACTTTGCAGCGCTGCTGGAAAAACACGTCAGCGACGATATGATCCTCGCACGGATCAGTGACGACGCCTTCTGTCTCCTGGCCCAGCCCTGTGAAGAGCAGACCATGGCCGAACTGTGCGAGCGCATCCGCGTTGCGGTTGATGACCACCTGTTTGATATCGAGGGCCGCTCTGCCCCGGTCACCGTTTCCATCGGCGTGGCCGCAATCACCGAGAACGCGCCCAAGGCCGCCGACCTGCTCGGGCGTGCCCATGTGGCCCATGGCGCCGTACGGAAGAAACCGGGACATGAGAACGGCAACGGTCTGGAGATCTACAATCCGGCCAAATACGAAGAGCTGGACGACTCCAATTTCCTGGATGCCATTGCCCGGGCACTGGAAGAGGACCGGTTCCGGTTACTGTTCCAGCCGATTATTAACCTGCGCGGCGAGGGCGAGGAACACTACGAAGCGCTGGTACGTCTGGTGGACAAGGACGGCACCGAAGTTTCCCCCTACGACTTCCTGCCACCGGCAGGGCCGTCGGATATGGCCACCCGGATCGACCGCTGGGTGGTGTTACAGACCATCAAGCAGCTCTCCCAGCATCGCAGCCGCGGGCATGATACCCGCCTGTTCCTGAACATCACCGCAGAAACCCTGCAGGACCAGACATTCAGTCAGTGGTTAAGCGTAGCGTTGAAGGCAGCACGGTTGCCCGGCGACTCCTTGATCTTTCAGATCCGCGAAGGCGACGCCAACAACCACCTGAAGCAGGCCCGGGACTTCACCCGTGCCCTGCGGGAGCTTCACTGCAAAACCGCGCTGTCCCAGTTCGGCTGCGCCCTGAACCCGTTTAATACCCTCAAGCATGTGGATGTGGATTACGTCAAGATTGACGGCTCCTTCACCGAGGAAATCCAGAAGAGCGACGACGCCAAGGAGAAAATCACCGAAATGGTGCAGGCACTGCAGAACAGCGGCAAGCTCACCATTATTCCGCTGGTGGAGAGCGCCACGGTCCTGGCCACGCTCTGGCAGGCGGGGGTCAACTACATTCAGGGCTACTACCTGCAGGCGCCGGTTCCGGAGATGAACTACGATTTTGGCGACCAATAGGCCCCGGCCGACACGGGCCGGTAGCGGTTGCTACCGGCCCTCTGCCTCACCAGACAGCGCCAGCCGGGTTTCCGACTCGCGATAACCCAACAGATACAGGATTGCATCCAGGCCCAGGGTAGAAATGGCGTGGCGGGCCGTCTCCTTGACCAAAGGCTTGGCGCGGAAGGCTACGCCCAGGCCGGCCTGGCTCAGCATGGGCAGGTCGTTGGCACCATCCCCCACGGCGATTACCTGTTCCCGGGAGATCTTTTCCTTCTCGGCAAGTTCCAGCAACAGCTCCGCCTTGCGGGCGCCATCAACCACGGAGCCAACCACCCGTCCGGTTACCTTGCCATCCACAATCTCGAGCTCGTTGGCGTAGACATAGTCGATACCCAGCTTTTTCTGCAGGTGATGAGCAAAATAGTTAAACCCGCCCGACAGGATCGCCGTGCGATAACCCAGCGAGCGAAGGGTGCGAATCAGGTGCTCGGCGCCCTCGGTCATGGTCAGCCGGGCGGCAATGTGCTCCAGCACTGACTCATCGAGACCCTTGAGTAACGCCAGACGTTCGGCAAAGCTGGCACTGAAGTCCAGCTCACCACGCATGGCTCTCTCGGTAATCTCCGACACCTGGCCCCCTACCCCGGCCTCCAGCGCCAGCTCATCAATGACTTCGGCCTCAATCAGGGTCGAATCCATATCGAACACCACCAGCCGGCGATTGCGGCGGAAAATGGAGTCTTCCTGGAAGGCGATATCGACGTTCATTTCGCCGGCGATCTTCAGGAAATCCGACCGTAACGCTTCCGGATCCGCTGGCGTACCCCGCACCGAAAATTCCACGCAGGCAATACGGTTATCACTGGCGTTCAGGGAGGGTCGGGCCGACAGGCGGCTGATATTGTCGATATTCAGCCCGTGGCGAGCGGTAATCTCGGAAACCCGGGCTATCTGCTCCGCCTTGATGTTGCGGGATAGCAAGGTGACGATGTAACAGGCCCGGTTTCGCCCCTCGGCCCACTGCGCATACTCATCTTTGGTGATGGGCGCGAAGCGTACCTGCAGGTCCAGCGCATGGAGCCGGAACAGCAGCTCCCGGATCACCGGCGATGCGTGGGATTCGTTCGGAATCTCCACTAGGATACCCCAGGTCAGGTAGTCGTGAATCACCGCCTGCCCGATATCCAGGATGCGCACATCATACCGGCCCATAATGCCGGTGATTTCCGAAGTCATGCCCGGCTTGTCCCGGCCGG
>CAYMQO010000021.1:0-13258 GCA_964392405.1 uncultured Marinobacter sp. | reverse complement strand
TGCGGGCCATCAGTGCCAATATGGTGAGCCGGCGCCATCTGGGGCGCTTCTTTGAACGGGGCATTATCCACGATCAGCGCCTGCCAACGCCCCTGGCCAAACTGGTGGACTTCCCCAGCCATCAGGTACCGTTGAGCCGGGAAAACCTGATTCCGGCCCTGCTTGCGTCTGCCTCGATTCCGCTGGTGATGTCGGGTGTGCGCAACATTCCAGGCGCCCCTGAGGGCGTATACCGGGATGGCGGGCTGCTGGATTACCATTTGGATCTGCCCTATCAGCAGCCGGGGGTGGTGCTGTATCCCCACTTTACGGATCGGGTGGTGCCCGGCTGGTTTGACAAGACGCTGCCCTGGCGTCGTGGGGATGTGGGCCGGCTCCAGGACGTGGTGCTGGTAGCGCCTTCCCGAGCCTATCTGGAATCCCTGCCGGATCGGAAGCTGCCGGACCGGAAGGACTTCGAGCGCTACGCTGGTGATGACGCCGGCCGGGAACGCAGCTGGCGCACAGCGGTGGCCCGTAGCAGCCGCCTGGGCGACGAGTTTATCGAACTGATCGATTCCGGTCGCATACGGGACGTTCTGCAACCACTGTGACGGCGTGACTTACCGGGGCGTCAGGGATACCCGGAACCCTGACCAGCCGCTGAGCGGATCCCGGATGGCTTTTGCCCGCAATGTGACCGGCAGGGGCGGACCATCCCGGGTTACCACTTCGGTATCCAGCCGCTCTACGGACTGCCCCTGACGGGCGGCATCGAACAGCATGGCCAACTCCTGATGCATATCCGCGGCAAACAGCGTGTCCAGCGGGGAATCGGTCAGCTCCGTAGTCGGAATTCCCAGCAAGACCGCTGCCTGTGGCGATAAGTAGCCAATCCGGCGCTGCTCATCCAGCTCAGCGAATATGCCTGAGTTAAGCTCGATCAGGTCCTGGGTCCGACGGTCGCCCTGCTGCAGGGAGTGGTAGAGGATGTTTTTCTCGATACCGGTATTGTCCAGCTGCTGTTTGAGCCGACGGCTGCGACGGTTGCGATGCAGAAGGTGACGCTCGCGGGCGATCAGGCGATGACAGGCCCAGCCACATAAGCCCGTGGACAGCAGTGTAATCAAGAGCCCCGTCAGCCATAGGGGTAACCGCGCCTGTTGACGGAGTTCATCGAGCCAGCCTGCGGCCGGATAGGTGCTGACCATCCATTCCCGGTTGGCCAGGGTGATGACCGACCGGATGGGTGGGAAATCCGTGGCCAGCGGCTGGGCTGCGGGCAGGGTCGCCAGCGGCCGGTGGGCATGCTGGGAAATATCGTGGATCTCCACCTGCCAGCGTTCATCGTGAAGGCCTGATAGCCGATGTCTCAGCCACGAGTCTGGCAGGATCACCAGCGCCAGGAAGGCGGTATCCTCCGCAAGCTGTCCTGGCGCTGACAGGGGCACAAATACCCGCAGCGTCCGCGGCAGACTGCCGTTTTGCTCCAGTCCGGTGAGCGTGGTCGCTGTAGGGCGACCCTCCTGTATGGCCTGCTGCAGCACGTGGCGCCAGTGAGGGACTGATGTAGCGATCAGGCCGAGGCCGGGCACGCCCGGGTTGTCATCCTGAAACAGCCCCTGACTGATAACGAGATAGTGATCGGCGGGTTCTGCGGTCTGACTCTTGCGGGGGCCGGTCCAGCTCGAAAAGCGCACTGAACGCCCTGCCTGGGCACTGAGGCGTCGTTCAGCCCGGGTTCGCTCGGCATGGCTGATGGTGGTCAGGAGTTCAACCCCGGCTATTTCGGGAAACTGGCTGAGGAAGGCGGCAACGTCCGTCCGAAAGGTATCCACCGTGGAATCCGTCAGGTCCAGACCCTGGGCGGCTGCGATGACTTCTTTTCCCTGGGTTATCAGAGCCCGGTTGAGTTTGTCGTTATGACTGCGGGACAGTTCCTGCGCCAGCGCAATGACCGGTGTCTGGGTAGCCGGTGTGAACAGTGCGGTCAGAGTCAGCCCCAGGACCAGTATGGCCAGGGGAAGGAACCACCAGAGATAGAAAGGTCTTCCTGACGTGGATCGGGAGTCCATGGGTGCGTCCTGTAGCGGTCGTCCTGACGGAAAAGCCGGAGCCTGCGGTCAGTCCTCACTCTAGACCAGCGCGGCCTGCGCCGCCACAGATCAGGCCCGGTTGTGACGGATCAGGGCATAGACCAGAAGAAAGATCACAAATGCAGACACCACGATGGACGGTCCGGCCGGGGTATCCACATGCCACGACAGGCTGAGCCCGCTGGCCACCGCGATCATGCCGAAACCAATGGCCATGATCACCATTTTTTCCGGGCTGCTGGCCAGACGGCGGGCGGTGGCCGCCGGAATGATCAGAAGCGCGGTGATCAGCAGCACCCCGACCATTTTCATGGCTACGGCAATCACCAGCGAGAAAATCACCATCAGCACCAGCTGATGCCGCGCCACCGGCACACCTTCCACCTGCGCCAGCTCTTCATGGATGGTGGCCATCAGCAGGCTGGGCCAGAGCCACTTCAGTAGGGCCAGAACCACCAGTCCGCCACCGAAAATCCACGCCAGATCCTGGCGCGTGACCGCCAACAGGTCGCCAAACAGATAGCCGGTCAGATCAACCCGCACATTTGGCATAAAGCTGAGGGCAACCAGACCAATGGCCAGCGCACTGTGCGCAAGGATGCCCAACAGGGTATCGGTCGCCAGCGCCCGGCTGCGGGAAAGCGCGACCAGTACCAGTGCCAGCGCAACGCAGGTGAGGGTGACACTCAGGTTGAGGTTGGTGTGAAACAGAAAGCCGAGCGCCACCCCGAGCAGGGCTGAATGGGCCAGGGTGTCACCGAAATAGGCCATC
Source organism: uncultured Marinobacter sp. (assembly GCA_964392405.1). Taxonomy (GTDB): domain Bacteria; phylum Pseudomonadota; class Gammaproteobacteria; order Pseudomonadales; family Oleiphilaceae; genus Marinobacter. Next base: position 10,411 of record CAYMQO010000021.1, on the reverse strand, counting down.
CGCCGCCACACCACAAAGCAGCCCAGTGGGCCTGCCAGCAGGGCGACGCCCAGACCGCCAAGGAGGGCGCGCCAGAAAAAATCGTTCAGCAGCGGATCAAGAAGGGGCATGGTGATGGTCGTGCTCACATTCGGTCGTACCAGTATGGCTGTCGATCACATCGCCATGCAGATCGTGCCGGTGGGTATGGTGATGGTGGTATACCGCCAGACTCTCGGCCACCGGTCGCCCAAAAGTCTCGATAAAGGCCGGATCGTCGGAGATATCGGCGGGATAACCGCTGCAGCAGACGTGCTGGTTGAGACAGATAACCCGGTCGGTGGCGGCCATGACCAGATGCAGGTCGTGGGAAATCATGATGACGCCGCACTGCAGTTCGTCCCGCACCGCACGGATCAGGTCATACAGGGCCGCCTGACCGTTGATGTCGACACCCTGGGCGGGTTCGTCCAGTACCAGCAGATCCGGTTTGCGGACCAGCGCCCGGGCCAGCAGCAGGCGCTGCATCTCGCCGCCGGACAGATGGTGAGTGGATTTACGGAACAGGTGCGCAATGCCGGTGCGTTTCAGCGCAGCCCGGTTGTCGGCATCCGGCGCCCCGGTCAGGGCCATGAATCGCCGTACGCTCAGGGGAAGCGTAGGCTGCAGGTGCAGATGCTGGGGCACATAGCCTATCTGAAGGGTCGGCGCCTTGTGGATGTGACCGCTGGTGAGCGGCTGAATACCCAGAATGGCCTTGATCAGGGTGGTTTTTCCGGCGCCGTTGGGGCCGATCACCGTGAGGATATCGCCCCGGCTTACGGTCAGGCTGACCTTATCAACCACCGGTGTTTCATCGAATAGAACCGACGCCTGCTCCAGCCGGACCAGGGGTGCGTGACTGACCGGCGTCATACCGGCGCAGCCTGTTGCGGCCGGCAACGGGGACACAGGCCGGTCACCTCGATCATGGCATCCAGCGCAATGAAGCCCTCATCCCCCGCCGCCTGACCAATGGCCCGGGCAACCGGCTCTGACGCCAGTTCATGCACGATACGGCAGTCCTGACAGATCAGGAAAAGCCCGGTGTGGTGCTCCTGGGCATGGCTGCAGCCAATAAACGCATTTAGCGAGGCGATCCGGTGTACCAGCCCATGCTGCTGCAGAAAATCCAGCGCCCGGTAGACGGTGGGTGGCGCGGCGTTATGGCCCTCCTGCGCCAGCATGGCCAAAAGGTCGTACGCGCCCAAAGGCTTATGGGATTCCCAGATCAGTTCCAGCACCCGCTGGCGGATCGGCGTCAGCCTGGCATTTCTGGCCTGACAGATAGCCCGGGCCTCCGCCAGGGCATCCCGGACGCAGGCGTCGTGGTTGTGAGGACGAAAAGGCAGCGGCTGATTCGACATGGCAGAAGGTTATCCGGGCGATAATGCAACAGTATAACATTGCCGGATGGGCCGGGAAAATACGGCCAGCTGTCAGCCCGGTTGTTGTGCTTCCGCCGCGAGGCCCTCAAGGTATTCCAGGTTGGGAATCCACGCCTGCTCGCCTTCCAGCTCCACCTGCATCAGGTCGGCCGGGCCCTTGTCTGCCGACTCCTGGGCCTGGAGCTGTTCGGCTTCGAGCCGTGCCTGGCTGGGAATGCCGCGGGTGACAATGGCCATGAAGGGCAGTTGGTCATGGTGAGGACCGATGGTATTCAGCACCACAATACGGCCGCGGCCGGTTTCCGGATGGGTGGCCTCCTGGCCGTTGGCGCCTTCGTAAGAGACAGCGGGTAGGGTCTGTCCACGCCAGTCCAGATAGCCGGCCAGCCAGGGTTGGCCATCGGTTCCGGTGAGGGTTGTCTCGTGGTCCACCACTTCTGCAATGGAGACGTTGGGAAGCAGCAACTGGCGGTTGTGCACGGGAATCAGGACACAATGCAGAGTCTGTGTGGTGATATCGGTCATGTTTCGGTCCTCAGGTTACATCCTGCGACAGTTTCTGTTTCAGCAGAGCCGCGTCGGCCAGCGTGCGTACCAGCGCCCGGGCGAGTTCCCGGGGTGAGCCTGAAAAGCTCGTACAGCCTGTGCCCGCCACTGCGTCCGGCATCGCACTGTTGGCACAGGTCTCACTGGCCTGAACCCAGATGTGGCTGCCGAAGGCTCGTAACATCGGCGCTGCCACCGCGCCGTCATTGCCCATGCCGGAAAAGAGTATGGCATGGCATCGGTTGCCAAAATGGTCACCGAAGTTCAGTAACACCTGGTCGATGGACGGACCGTAAGGGCCGGGCCAGGGCCGGTCCTTTTCAGTGAGCGCTCCCTGACGGGTCAGCCCCCATTCCCGGTCCACGGGTATAACGGTTACTTGCCCGCAGGTTATCCGCATGCCTTCCTCGGCCCGCTGGAGCCGGTAGTGGGCATGGCGACCGAGCACCCGCGCCAGCACTTCGGTAAAGCTGCCATCAATATGCTGGGCATACACAAACCCCACCGGCAGACCCGGGGGCAGGTGGTCCAGAAAGCTTTTGACCGCAGCCGGCCCGCCCAGGGACGCGCCCAGTATCCACACTTCCTCTGCCAGTTGCCCTGCCGGTACCGGCGTCAGCCAGGCGGGCAGTTCAATCGCTGAACCGGTTCGCTGCCCGGTCGCCTGAACATCAAGCTCTGCCAGACCCTCCGCCGATTCCGTCTCTTCCAGCGGGCCCAGGTGCTGCTCCAGCTTCTCCAGCAGGCGTCGTTCCCAACGGATAAAGTCCCGGGAGCCCGACCGTGGTGCCGGGTCCATGCCGAACAGTATCGGCACGTCCGTGTGATCCAGCAGGTAATCGAACAACTGGGGGTGGTCGGCCTCATCCTGCAGCGTAACCAGCCACAGGCTGGCGTCGGGCATGCCGCCGTATCCCAGCAGCCGCTCCGGTGCGCCGGAGAATGCCGGGCGCAATCCGAAGCGACCGCTGGCTTCCTGAAGGCGGTGGCGTTGCAGCACATCGTCAGAGACGATGCCAACGGTGGGCCGACCGCCCCGGGATGCCATCACTCTGCTCCGCTTTCAGTCTCTTCGCTGGTCAGGCGCTCAATGGTCGCCAGCAGTTCAGTTTCCTGGAACGGCTTGCCCAGATACTCGTTAACCCCCAGATCCAGCGCCCGCTCACGGTGCTTGGCGCCGGTACGGGAGGTGATCATGCAGATGGGCACCTCCCGCAGATCCGGGTCATGGCGAACAAAGCTGGCGACTTCAAAACCATCCATCCGCGGCATTTCAATATCCAGCAGAATAATGTCGGGCTTGTGGTCCTGTAGCTGAGCCACGGCGTCCAGACCGTCTTTGGCGGTGACCACTTCCATGCCGTTACGCTCCAGCAGCCGTGAGGTTACCTTCCGTACCGTAACCGAGTCGTCCACCACCATCACTAGCGTGGGCCGGTCTTCCCGGTATTGCTGCTGGGAAGCCTGATCCACCAGTCGCTGACGCTCGGACAGAATGTCCGAACGAATCATCGCTGGCAGGTCCAGGATCACCACAACGTTACCGTCACCGAGGATGGTCGCGCCTGAGACACCCCGTACGGAAGTGAACTGCGGCCCCAGGGATTTGACCACAATTTCCCGGCTGCCCAGCAGGCTGTCCACCTGCAGTGCCATGGGTTGTTCGGAACCCCGTACCAGAATGACGGGTAGGGGCAGCGCCTGGCCCTGGAGCTTGGGCCGGTGATCACTGTGCAGCAGGCCGCCCAGATACTGGAGCCGGTATTGCTGGCCGGCGTATTCGTACTTGGGTGCGTCTGGCTGATAGTACTCTTCCAGCTCCCAGGTGCTGACCCGTACGATACCTTCAATGGTATTCAGGGGAATGGCATAGAAGTCCTCGCCCGTGGAAACCATCAGGGCACGGTTCACCGACACAGTGAACGGCAGCCGTACCGTAAATGTGGTACCGCGGCCGACCTGGGACTCGATGTCCAGACTGCCGCCAAGCTGCTTGATCTCACTGGCGACCACATCCATACCGACGCCCCGGCCGGAAATCTGGGTCAGGGTTTCGGCGGTGGAGAAGCCCGGCTGCAGGATAAACTGCAGGATTTCCCGATCGCTGAGATCGTCGTGCTGACTCAGCAGGCCGCGCTCGATGGCCTTGCGGCGAATGACTTCGCCGGGGATACCGGCACCGTCGTCGCTCATGCGCAGGACAACTTCGCCACCTTCGCGGTTCAGCGTCAGGGTCACCTGACCGGTTTCCGGCTTACCGGCCTGAGCCCGCTCTGAGGGGCTTTCGATGCCGTGGTCCAGTGCGTTCCGCAGCATGTGCTCCAGCGGCGCTACCATGCGCTCGAGAATGTTGCGGTCCAGTTCGCCTTCGGCGTTGCGCACGTCGAACTCGACTTTCTTGCCCAGCTCGCCGCTGATCTGCCGGACGATCCGCCGCAATCTCGGCACCATGGAGGTGAACGGGATCATGCGGGTCTTCATCAGACCTTCCTGCAGCTCCGTGTTGATCCGCGACTGCTGGACCAGCAGGGTGTCGGTATCCCGCACCCGCTCGGCCATGGTTTCCCGCAGGTCGGCAAGGTCAGATGCGGATTCGCTCAGGGCCCGGGACAACTGCTGGATGGAGGAATAGCGGTCCATCTCCAGCGGGTCGAAGTCTTCGCCATAGTCCGGTCCATGCTCCTGCTCAGCCCGGAACAGAATCTGGGCTTCGGTCTCGATATCCATCCGACGCAACTGCTCCCGCAGCCGGTCGATGGTGGCGGCCATTTCGTCCAGGGTATGGCCGAAGTCGCTGTTCTGCTGCTCCAGTCGGCCCCGGGTGATACTGGTTTCACCGGCCAGGTTAACCAGTTCGTCCAGCAGCGGTGCGGATACGCGGATGGTCTCCTGGGCGGCGCGGGCGGTATCCCGGCGGCGTCTTTCGATGGCCTTGCGAACCGGCTGCTGTGGCTTCGGTGCAGCTGCAGGAGTAGCAACCGGAGCCGCATCAGCCGGCGGCGTCTGCCCGGTTTCGGGTGTCACAGCGGTGGCGGAACCTGCCGGCTCAGCTGCGTGCTGGTCCGCGATATACGCTTCAAACTCTTCCCGCACCCTGGCCACAGACGCGATCAGGGCGTCGTGGTGGCTGGTAATCTGTTTCCAGTCGTCCGCGGCGGGTGCCTGTTCGCCGAGATTGTTGAGCAGGGTCTCGAAATCATGGGACAGGTCGCCCAGTGTCGGCTGACGGGACAGGCGGGCGCCGCCTTTCAGGGTATGCAGAGCCCGTTGGGCTTCCTGGCTGAAATGATAGCTTTCCGGCTCCTGACGCCAGTCGGCCAGCAGGTGCTCGAGCTGGTCAAGAATCTCACCGGCTTCTTCCAGGAAGATTTCCAGCACCTCAACATCCAGCGCCTCGTCGGTTTCAGCGCTGGCGGCCGGTATCTCGTCTTCGCCTTCATCCAGATGGCTGGCGGCTTCGTGGAGCAGGCGGATCAGCCCGGCATCCGGTTGCGGCCGGTTGCCTTCCTCTAGCTGGTCAAGCATGACTCTCAGACCAGCGTTGGCGCGCTCGCTCAGGGTCAGTACCAGTGGCTGGTTGCCGGAACCTTCCAGCAGCGGGCCCATGGCATCAGACCAGGCTTCCGCCAGGTCGGCGATGGCGTCAATGTCCGCCAGGCGGGCACCGCCTTTCAGGGTATGAAGCTCCTGCTGCAGCTGGGTTATTCCACTGAGCTGCTCAGGCTCTTCTCGCCAGTGGGCCAGGCTTTCGTCAATGGACTCGCAGATATCGAGGGCTTCCTCGAGGAACATGCCAGTCACATCATCGGCGGTCAGCTCGGCCGGTGCTTCATCCTCCGCCCTGGCCGGTGTTATAGCCGGCGTCTCGATGACTTCCGGGTAGACATCGTCGGGCGCGACCGCCGGGCCTTCCTGCGCTGCGGATGTGGGCTCGCCTTTGATAATGGCATTAACGCGATCGATCAGCCCGGTCGCCGGTGCGCTGGGGCGCGAGGTTGCGATTTCGTCCACCATGCTGGCCAGCCGGTCGTGGCAGGCAAACAGCAGGTCGAGCATATCGGGACTTGCGCTCAGGCGGCCGTCATTGAGGCGCTCGAACAGATCTTCCAGCACGTGGGTAAGGTCGGCAATGGAGTCCACGCCGGTCATACGGGCACTGCCCTTCAGGGTGTGCACGTCCCGCTGCAGTTCGCCGGCCAGGGAAGTATCTGCCGGGTTCTCACTCCAGCTATGGAGGGCACTGCCGGTGGAGTTGATCAGGTCGTAGGCTTCTTCCAGGAAGATCGCAACCAGATCCGGGTCCAGGTGAGACAGGTCGTAGGTGACACCAACGCTGTCAGCCTCGGGCTCTCCAGCGGATATCGGGGCCGGTGTTTCATCCAGCGCCTCTTCCTCCGGTGCCTGTTCGTCGACTGGCGCTTCCCCGAACGGTTCTTCGGCAACGTCATCCAGATCGTCGTGCAGTTGCTCCAGTTCCTGTTCCAGATCGCTGACATCCAGTTCTGACAGGTCTTCATCGGCCTCCACATCAGCGGCCGTTTCAGGATCGGCTGGCGCTTCCGCGTCTTCGGCTTCAGGTTGCCCGGTGACAGCTGTGGAGTCGGTACCAGGAATATCCGTTACCGGACGCTCGCCGCTGGCGGTGTCCATATAGTGGTGGATTTCCGCAGCAAGATCGGGCGCCGGAAGGGCCGTTTCCCCCGCAGCCAGTGCCTCTACCATGCCGGAGAGGCGATCGTGGCAGCGCAGCAGCAATGAGGACAGCTCGTCAGTGACGCGCAGGCGGTGTTCCGCCAGCCCTTCAAAAAGGCTTTCCAGTTCGTGGGCAAGCTCACCGATGGGCTGTACGCCCGCCAGATAGGCACCGCCTTTCAGCGTGTGCAGGTCACGCTGCAGCAGGCGTAGCTGATCCGTATTATCCGGCCGGGCCTGCCAGGCCTCGAGCGCATCGGCGGTGCTGGCGATCAGGTCCTGGGCTTCTTCCAGGAAGACTTCGACCAGCTCGGGGTCGGCAGCGGCGCTCTCTATGGGATCGCTGGCTGGCTGTTCGATGCTGCCGTAGTCGATCTCCTCGGCGTCGTCCATCAGCTCCGGGTCGGGGGTGGACAACGCATCTGCCAGTACCTGCAGTTCGGTCAGCAGCGTAGTATCGGGCTGGGTCGCCAGGCCGGCTGCAACCTGATCCATCAGATTGATCAGGTGCTCGTGGGCCGAGCGGACGGTTTCCATAAACCAGTCATCCGGCCCTTCCGGATGGGCCAGGGCGTTGTGGTAAACCTGGGCCAGGGCTGCGGTCAGTTCGGCAACATCGGTCAGCCCGGCCTTGCGGGCACCATTAACCAGCTGTTCCAGTTCGTGGGACAGGCGGCCAATACCGTCTGTCTCGGCAGGCGCGGCGGCCCAGTCCTGCAGAATCTGGTCTGCGTCCAGCAGGACATCCAGGCCATCGTTCAGGAACAGGGTGACCAGCTGGTTATCGGGTCCGGCCACGACATCGTCGCTGGCATCCCGCTGGCCCAGGGTCTGACTGGAAACCAGGGCCAGTTGCTCAAGATAGGCCTCGGTGCCGGGCAGGGGCTGCTGCGGGCTGTGATCCAACTGGTCGAGACCGGTTTTGAGAAGCTCGCAGCACTGGCGAATGACCGCCACCACATCAGCGTCGGCGCGCCGGTTGTCGGCGCGAGCCTGCTTGACCAGCTGCTCCAGCGGCGTGACGACCCTTGAGATGGGCGCAATCGCCGCCGTGTTGGCGCTGCCTTTGAGCGTATGCAGAGCCCGGGATACCTGGTCGGTGTAAGCGATACTGCTGCGACCCTCGGCATCGTCCAGGAAGCGCTCCAGCGCCCTCAGGTGGGTCCGTGCTTCGCTTTCGAAAATCTCTACCAGAATCGGGTCGACGAGGTCGTCGGCATCCGCCGGTGTGCGGTGGAGGTCGTCCTCGGGGTATACGTCGAGTGTGGGTTCCGGGTCAGGCTGGTCATCCGACACGGCGGCCAGCGGGGCGGGCTCATTGGCCGGCATGGTGCGGGCGTCAGGAATCTCGCCATCCGCCAGGGCTGCGGCCCGTTGCTGCAGTTCTGCCGGGTCGATGGACGCGGGCCGTCGCAGTTCAAAATCGGTGATCAGTGCAGGAACCGCGTCAGTAACTTCCCGCAGCAGGGCGGCAATGTCATCGTTCATGAAAACATTGCCGTCGATGATGCGGTTCAGCATATTTTCGACGGACCAGGCCAGTTCGCCTACCACCACAGCGCCCACCATGCGGCCGCTGCCTTTCAGTGTATGGAAGGCCCGCCGTACTTCTGCCAGCGCACTGCGATCATCGTACTGACGCAGCAGCATGGGCATGTATTCATTGATGGTTTCGAGAACTTCGCCGGCTTCTTCCACAAAGATCTCGATGATTTCATCATCGATCAGGCCGTCGTTGTCGAAACTGGACGGCGCCGGTGCCGGCTTCTTCTCTTCGGCGACCGGTTCCGGGGCGTCGGTGGACACCGCCTGTTCGTCATGGCCGGTCTTGCGGGTGTTGGCCATGGCTTCGGCACGCTGGATCAGCGCATCGACGTCGCCGGTGGTATTACCGTTACGGAATTCCTCGATCAGGGAGGGTACCCGCTGGTTGGCATCGGAAACCAGACCGAGCAGATCTTCAGTGGGTTTCAGGCTCTGATCCAGCACCCGGTTGAGCAGGCTCTCAACCGCCCAGGCCAACTCGCCAATACTGGCGGCGCCCACCAGCCGTCCACTGCCCTTTAGGGTGTGGTAGGCGCGGCGCACTTCGGTCAGGGCTTCGCGATCGTCGTGATCCTGGCGCAGGCGCGGATACCAGGTGTTGATGGTATCCATGACTTCGCCGGCTTCTTCCACGAAGATTTCCAGAATCTCGTCGTCCACCAGCTCCATATCCGAGCGCTTGGGTGATTGCTCGGGTGCTTCCACAGGGGCGCCGTCGAGGTCAGGTTCAGCCTCGGGCAGGTCATCTTCAACCCAGGTGGGCTCGGCTCCCGGCGGGAAGCCCAGGGAGCGAAGGCTTTCTTCGGCCACCCGCAGCACTGACTCATTGTCGGTGATGCCGTCGGTGAGACGCTCCAGATAGTATTCGATACTGGTGATGGTATCGGCCAGGGTATCCAGCTGTTTCCAGTCCGGGATCCGCTTGCGCTCCAGCAGGATCTGCTGGATGTAATTGCGCACCGCCGCCAGTATCAGTACCGGCCGGTCCAGAGGAATGACCTTGAGGCCGCCTTCAATCCTGGCCAGCATTTCGGGAACATGCTCGATTTCCCGTGGGTCCCACTGGGATGCGATAAAGTTGACGACCGCGCTTTTAACCTGCTCAAGCGCATTGCGGGATTCCCGCAGCAGAGCAGTATGGGCATCGCCCAGTTCCTGCCGACCCGGGCCACTGCCATCGTGGGCGTCATCGTCGGCTCCTTCCATGGCCAGGTTATGGTCCTGATCCATGCCCGCGAGCGTTGCTTCCACATAGAGCAGGGCGCCGGCGATATCCAGTAATGTGCCGTCGTCAGCGGTTTCGCGCTGGTCGATCAGCCCTTCCACCACCGCCAGCTGCTCGCTGACGATACGTCGTGGATTGCCCAGGCCCAGTACGGCCAGGGTATTAGAGACCTGACGCAGGCCAGGCACGAGTTCATCCAGATCCTGGTTCTGCCGGTTCTGGTCCCTGACGAACAGGTCCAGCTGGTCCTTGAGCCTTGCGACTTCTTCGTTCAGGGCCAGCACTACCGAGTGGATGGCTTCCCTTCCGGGCCCGCCGGTACCGCTGAGTTCCGTGCCCGCAGGCATGGCCTGTTCCAGGCGGTAGCGGTCACGCAGGTCCCTGATGTAGGGCGAGGTAGCGTCATGGGCCTGAGCGATGTAATAGAGCAGGTTGCGGAACAGGGTCTCCGGTACCGGCTGGCGCAGGATGTCGTCCGGTTCTGTGGTGAGACGGTCGATCTCCCCATCCAGCTCTCTCAGCAGGGTAAGCGTGGCCGGGGTGAGTTCGTTGATGTCCTGCTGCAGGGTTTCGATCAGGCCGCCACAGGCCCGCCAGAGCTCTTCCCGCGGGGTCCCGGCGCACAGTTTGATGAGGCGCTGGATCAGCTTCTGCAGATTGTCGTAGGCAAGCTGATTGTTTTTCGACGGGCTGATACTGGTCACGGAGCGGTGGAACATCTGCCCGAGCTTGGTGACGTTGGCAAGAACCTTGGGGTCCTGCAGCAGGCGCGCGCCACGAGGAGTAGCTTCGAACCGCGCCGGGCTCATATCGGGGCGGAACAGGGACAGATCAGAGAGCAGGCTTTCGCCCCGGGCTGCGCGCAGATCATTGAACAGCGGCAGCAGGGTCAGGGGCAGGTCATCGGCGCTGCTGCGCAGTCCTTCCAGGTACCTGGGCAGGCGGAGAATGGCTTCCATCAGGCTGTTCAGGGCCTGATCGGTGTCGGCCACCTGGC
>CAYMQO010000020.1:10909-13273 GCA_964392405.1 uncultured Marinobacter sp. | reverse complement strand
AAGGATTGCCTGCCCCCCGAGCACTTCGACAGTATGTTCCAGAATATTTCGGACTGGGCCCGGGAGAACGGACATCAGCTTTTTCTGGGGGAGTTCGGCTCCCCCCGTCGGCAGGAGTGTCTTGAGTCACTGGACCGCATTCTTCAGCTGACCAGTGATGCCGACGTCTGGCGGGGTTGGGCATACTGGGCGGCGGGTGCCTGGTGGGGGGATTATTTTCTCACCGTACACCCAATCCACGGTAAGGACCGGCCACAAATGGAAGTGCTGGAAAACTATCTTTCGCCGTCAGAATGCTCCAATGGTCTTTGCCCCGAACCCCCGGAGGACCTGACGGTTGAACAGGGAAGGAACTGACCCGATGGAAACAACGGAAAGGCCACCACGGCAGGATACAGAACGCAACTCGCAACGACAGCAGGGGACCGCGCCGTCATCGAAGAAGGCCGGGGTAAAGCTCCGCTATCTGGTGCTCTCGGCCCACGATTATCGCTCGCCGAGAAAAGCCAATATTCACTTTATTGCCCGGGAGCTGGCGAAGCGGGGACCAACCCGCTTTTTCTCCCTGCGCTATAGCCTGCTTTCCCGTCAGACGGGTGATCCCAGGCTGTCTCTGGATCGCCATGCGAACCGGATTGAGTCCCGGGATGGCGTGGATTGCTACCTGTGGAAAACGCCCATCCATCCGTTCAACACCCGCCGGCAGGCACTGAAACGTGTTGAGGACCTGATGTACCGCGCCTACGTGGCCCTGGCAAACCCGGTGCTGAAAACCTGGCTGGCGGAATCGGATGTGATTGTCTTTGAGAGCGGCGTGGCGCCGGTTTTCTTTGATCTGGCTAAAACCCAGAACCCAAAGGCGAAGCTGATTTACATCGCATCTGACGATCTGGAAACCATTGACGTGGCGGACTATGTGAAAGAGGCGTTCAACCGCGCCGCTCCGGAAATGACCACCATACGGGTACCTTCCAAAGCGCTGCTATCGGGCATTCCGTCCCGGAACAACGTGGTCGTCGTACCCCATGGTATCGACCCCGAGCTGGGCGCTGACGCTGGCGGAAACCCCTATCGGGATGCGCTCAATGCGGTTTCCGTGGGTTCCATGTTGTTTGATCCCGGCTTTTTCGCCGAGGCATCCCACCGTTTTCCCAATATGCACTTCCATATTATTGGTTGCGGGCAGCCTCAGCACCCGTCCTATGGCCCGAACGTAACGGTGTATGACGAAATGCCCCATGAGGAAACGGTGCGCTATATCCGCCACGCGGACATTGGTATTGCGCCGTATCGGTCCGAGTCGGTTCCGGCGTATCTTGCAGATACTTCCATGAAGCTCATCCAGTACGACTTCTTCGGGGTGCCGGCAGTATGCCCTCATGCGGTAACCGGAGAATACGCCAGTCGGTTTGGGTATACGCCAGGGGATGGCGTCTCCATTGAGCAGGCGATAAACCAGGCGTTAAAGGCCCCGAAAGAGGCCAGTCGGCGCCACCTGAGCTGGTCAGAAGTGACGGACCGGATACTGGCCCCGTCCGCGTACCCTGATACGGAGATCCTGTGATGACCTTCGCTGAGAGTTTCCCCCGCCACGAAACATTGCCACTGGCCGGGTATCCGGTTGCGGCCATACGATCAGAGGCGCTCAAGCATGCCTTGATCGACGATCTTGAAGCGGGCCGTAATCGCAAGCTGTTCTTTGTGAACACGAACTTCGTTAACCAATGCAGTCACCTGCGAGTGCGAATGTGTGAGCCGGACGTTGTTCTGGTCAATGACGGGGTGGGAATGGATATCGGCAGTTACCTGGTCCATCGGCGTCGGTATCCGGACAATCTGAACGGCACCGATTTCGTGCCGGCATTGCTGGAAACGATGGTGGACTATTTCCAGGGTCCCTCGGCCACCCATCCGGTGCCGTCGGTCTTCCTGCTCGGTGCGGCCCCGGGTGTGGCGATGCGGGCGGCAGAGGTTCTTCGGGAACGGGGTGTGCCGGTGGCGGGTGCACTGGATGGCTATTCGGAATCCGCCAATAACGAAGAGGTTGTTGAACAGATCAATAACAGCGGTGCCGACATCGTACTGGTCGCTACCGGTAACCCGAGGCAGGAAGGCTGGATTCTGGAGAACGCGCCGCGGTTGAAGGCGACCCTCTATATCGGCGTCGGCGCACTGCTGGACTTTCTGGCGGGCGAAAAGCCCCGCGCCCCGGAACTGGTTCGTCGCCTGCGGATGGAATGGTTTTACCGGTTAAGCCTGGAGCCCAGACGTCTCGCGCGACGCTATACCCTGGACATCGGACGCTTTCTGGTTCGCTGCATGAAGGTTGGCCGGGCAACCGGCACCGAGTACTCGCTGGACTGA
>CAYMQO010000020.1:0-10809 GCA_964392405.1 uncultured Marinobacter sp. | reverse complement strand
TACTCAAGACCGGTGGTGACATGGGTCTTGTAGGTCGCGGCCCAGCGGCCCTCGACCAGGGCGAAACCACCAGAGCCGTCGTTGGCTTCACCGTCTCGGTCAAACAGGCCGAGACGGGATTCAAGCTGTGTCTTGGGGCTGACCACCCAGATGGTTTCCAGCTCAACGGTGTTGTAGTCGAAGTCCAGGTCGCCCCGCTCTGGAATATCATCCGGCCGGGCCCGGTTCTGGTTGGGGTAGTCCCGCTGACCGGAGATGACTTTCAGCTCGACGGAGGACCCCCGGGGACTGGTGTAACGGGCGCCGACAGAGGCTTCCTCGTCGGTATAGTCGAGGGCTTCCTGGCTGCTGTTGGAGTGCTCCTGGTCCATTCTTCGGAGTGTCAGCGGAAATGCCCAGTTATTGCCCGGGGTCAGCACCAGGCCACCAATGGTTTCCTCTTCGGTGACGACGTCCTTTTCTTCGAATTCGGCGCGGTCTACCAGGCGCTCCCGGCGGGTCCAGGAAAGATGGGGTTTGAGGGCGTTACCAAAGGCCCCGTTCCAGGCGGCGCCACCGTTCCAGTTGGTGGTGTCGAAATTGTCCCGCTCATCGTGACGGTAACGGACGACACTGGCACTGAGCCGGAACCGCTGGCGACTGTACTGCTGATCAATGCGGACTCCGGCATTGGCGGTGGTGATCTGTTCCCGGTCGTCTTCTGGCAGGCGGTCGTAGTTGCTGTCCCAGGTATGTCCGATCCCGGCGTCGAAACGGAACCGGTCCGGCTGCTCGACCTGCTGGGCCTGGGCAGCGCCGGAGGCCGTCAGCAGCCCCAGGGCGATGATCAGTGGCGTCGGTTTGCGGCGCGGCTTGTTTAAGAGAGCATGGGAACCAGGGAAGGGAAATGACTGATACATCCGTGAGCCCTTTATCGAAGTCCTTTAGAATGGCGCCACTCCGGAGACCCTCTTGTGCGATACATCCAATGTCGCTCTATAGCTGACAATGGGTGCCTTGGGGAGCTCCTGCCATGAACCGCCAGGGTACTGATTTCACTAGCACAAACGGTACCCGATGACGCATCGTTTGGAAAGGGGCGGAAACGGGTTGGGGATTACCGTTTCGAGCCAGGTCCGTTAATTAATCGTCATGCTGGTGAATCCGATCCTGAGCGGCGGTACGGGTATAGTTAGTGGCAGATCCGGTGCGGTACCGGACCAGGCAGGGCCTGGCCCCACCGCCCACTATTTCAGCCCAGACGGAGGTGTAATTATCAATGGAAGGAATCGCTGAGCAGGGCTATGGCAGCAACCCGAATCATCACAGCAGTGGCAGTGCTTTATCATGGCTGACGCCCGGACTGGAGGCAGATCTTAGCGCGCTGGTACCCGGCGGCGTCTATCGGGATGTACCTCTGGCTCAGGTCAGTCGCTGGCGTGTAGGCGGCCTTGCGCCGCTGGTGGTGGCACCAGGGTCTGTCACCGAGCTGCAACAGCTGATGGCGTACGTCTCCAGGAATCAGCTGCGGTATGTCGTACTTGGGTCGTCGTCCAACCTGTTGTTCCCGGATGAAGGCCTGGAGGTATTGGCCATCCATATGGGAGGCCGCCTGAGTGATTTTCGCGTTGAGGGTAGTCGGGTCTGGAGCGAGGCGGGCATCTGGGTGCCGGCATTCGCCAGGCGCCTGGCCCGTGCGGGTCTGACCGGCGCAGAGCATACCTGTGGCATACCGGGAACCCTCGGTGGCCTGATCTGCATGAACGGCGGTAGTCAACGCAAGGGTATTGGCGACCATATTGTAGACGTGGTATCGGTCACCAGGGCCGGTGAGAAACGTATCCGCAGTCGGGCTGAGTGCGGCTTTCGTTACCGTACCTCCGTGTTCCAGGGGCTGGGAGAGATCATTGTAGGTGCCCGTTTCCGTTTCACGGCCGTGGAATCCCCCCGATCGATCCGCTCGGAAATGCTGACCATTCTGGGCCAGCGGCGGCGGAAGTTTCCCCGGAAAATGCCCAACTGTGGTTCAGTCTTTGTAAGTAACCCGGCCATGTACGCCGAATACGGTCCACCGGGGGCCGTGATCGAGGCCTGCGGCCTGAAGGGAATGCGGGTGGGTGGCGCGATGATTTCGCCGCTGCATGCCAATTTTATCGTTAATCACGATCAGGCCCGGGCCGCGGATATTCTCACGCTGATTGGGGTCGCCAGGCGAACCGTACTGGATCGTACGGGGTACGACATGGTTGCCGAAGTCTGCTACGTATCGCCCGCGGGTCAGATTATTCCCGCCCATGTAAAGGCGGAAGCACTGTGTGTTCCCGCGGATGTCGACAGGCCGGTGGGCCACTCACCAGCCGTATCCGGAACAGGCCAGTAAGAAAGGAGGCAGTTATGGTCAGGGTGTCAGTGATCTCGGTGTTCTATAACCGGGCGGATATGGTGGATGAGTCTGTTGCCAGCCTGAAGCAACAGAGCATGGATGACTATGAGATCCTGTTGGTGGACGATGGCTCTACGGATTCGACCCTTGAGCGCCTGAAAGCCCATGAAGACGGCACGACGCGGGTAATTGCGGGTCCGAACCGTGGTCTGGTGGGCGCGCTGAACCACGCCATCAGTGAGGCCCGGGGCGCGTATATCGCGATCCATGGCAGCGGAGACCTGTCCCTGCCCGCCCGGTTGGAGCGACAGTCAGAAGTGCTGGACCATCGTCCGGACGTCGGTGTGGTGGGTTGCCGGTCGGAGGTGGTCACCCTGCAGAGTACCCGTCCGCCACATCTGGTTAAACGGCCCTTCGACGGTGATGCGAGCCAGGTTATCCTCGACTGGAACCCGTTCCATCACGGGGAAGTGATGTTCCGTAAGTCGGTGTTTGAGGAGGTGGGAGGCTATCGGCCGTTCTTTGTCTGTGCCCAGGACCGCGATCTCTGGTGCCGTATGAGTCAGCACTGCCGCTTTGTCGTGCTGGAAGATGTGCTTTACCGTAAGTTTGCCAAGGTGCCCGGTTCAGTTGCAGCGGACCCCACGCGCCTCATGCTCCAGCGGCATCTGTCCGACTTTGCATTGTATTGCCACCGGGAACGACTGGCGGGCCGACCGGATCCGCTGGTTCAGTTTGGTGAGCAGGGTGCGCTGTTTCGGCCACCGAGCCGCGAGCTGGCAAAAGACATGTGTGTTATCGGGAGCCGGTACGCGGCCGATGGCAACCTTGAGGCCGCCCGTATCTGTTTTCGCCGGGCCCGGGATGAGAATGGCTACCTGCCCGCGCGTCTGTTACTCGCAGCCGCGACGCTGACGCCGGGTATCCTGCTCGGGGCCGGGGAATTGTGGCGAAAGCTGTTGAGGATGTTTCAGAAGTACAAATGGTCTGAGGCCCGGAGATAGTATCTGGGCCATTCATCGACTACTGGTTTGCAAAGCGAAACGTTTCTTCCGGAAAGGGAAGGGGCAGGTTGCCGGGCTGGAAGCCCGGCAAAGGATCGGTCAATAAGCCTGCTGGCCTACGAAACCCCGGAAAACTGTCCACCAGAGAATCTTGATATCCAACCAGACTGACCAGTTACGGATGTACTCCAGGTCGTAGGCGATGCGCCCCACCATTTTATCCATGGTTTCGGTTTCACCACGGAAGCCGTTGACCTGGGCAAGGCCCGTAATGCCCGGCTTCACCTTGTGCCTCAGCATATAGCCCTGAATGTGACTGCGATAGAATTCGTTGTGGGCCACCGCATGGGGTCTCGGGCCTACCAGCGACATACTGCCGCCGATTACATTGAACAGCTGTGGCAATTCGTCCAGTGATGTACGGCGCAGCATGGCCCCAAAAGGCGTTATCCGGGGGTCGCCACGAGTAGCCTGGGCGACATGGTCACCGTCCTCGCAGACCTTCATGGAACGAAACTTCCACACCTTGATCTTCTCTCCCCGAACGCCGTAGCGGGTCTGTTTGAAAAAGACCGGCCCCCGGGAATCCAGCTTAACGCCGGCCGCAATGACCAGCATGGGTATGGCCACGATCGCAAGAATCGCCACGCTGCCCAGCAGATCAAAGATGCGCTTGGACCAGGCCTGATCCGCCAGTGGCGAATCGTAAATGCTTACCGCCGGAATGCCCTGGATACCGGTCAGGCGTGAGTGCAGCAGATCAAAGCTGAACACATCCGGAATCAGATAAGCGGATACAGTGGTGTCTGCCAGGTCCTGTACCAGCTCCCTGACGCGGCGCTCAGCAGCCATGGGCAGGGTAATAAACACCATGTCGAGCTCACCATTGCGGGCCGCCTGCTTGAGCTGGGTAAGGTTGCCGTCAACCTGGACCTGATCATCACCGAGCCGGCGACTGCGGTCTTCGGTCAGAATCCGGTCGTCGTAATAGCCGGCGATCTGGTACCCCATCCAGGGCAGGTTATTGATGGCCGCCGCGACCCGCTGGCTTAGTGATGTCGCCCCGACGATGCCGATACGGCGCTTTGCCGTCTGGCGCCGGAAGCGGGCAAGAACCAGCCGGCGTAACCAGTGGCATAAAATGATGGTGATGGGAGTCAGGGTGAGCCAGAGCGCTACCGCACGGATGTTGATACTGGCCAGCAACTCCATGGCTATGGCAAAAATGCCCAGCACGATGGCGGTGCCGGCCCATGCAAGTGTCAGGCGGTGTGCCAGGGCCGGCGTCGAGAATCCCTGCCAGAGCTGATACACCTCATTGCTCTCGGAGAAAAAGACGAACCCAACGATGGCCAGTACGCCAAGCCAGGTATAGGTATGACTCCAGGGAGTCTCCCAGATCTGCAGAACCGCCCAGAGCACGCCTATAATCAGCAGGCTGTCGAAGGCCCGGAAAAACGCAAGGATATTGGAGCGATGCATGCGTATCGACGCAGTAGTCCCGGACGTGGGAGGTAGCGCAACCGCTTTTCGCTCCCTCTGATGACTTCCCATAAATCCCTCCGTGAAGTTCCCTGGATGGCCAATCAGAACCGGAGTGAATACTCATCGCCGGCCAAAAGTCAGCTGGCACGTGGTAAGCCAGAGTGCCGGTCCGGAATCCGATCCGGTTGGTCAGCGAATTCTAAAAGAGTTCGCCGGGGAAAAGACATGTACATGTAATAGATACAAGATAGGTTTGGGGTTTAGGTCGCATCCAATTTAGGCATATATTTCAAGGTTGCACAGCGAGACGGTCGCTCTGGAAGTGCGTGTAAATAGGTTATTAATATTATTTAACAAACTGTTTTTAATGAAAAATTCAGGAAACCTGAACATAACGTAAATAAATCTTTCATATTACTTTAATGTATCATCAACATCGGCAGATCGGAGTTGCCGTTGGCCCGGTTTCAGGTTCGGATCGGCTTCGTCGTAAGCGATTCCTGTCGATAGGTGAGCCATATAAACCAGGCCCGTTTTTGACTCCATTCCGCGCTTGGCTAAACCCGAAAATGAGTTCAGAGTCAGAGGAGCTGTCACCATGGTAGGTCATCTCGCCGGATACAGTCGCCGTTCCCCCTCAGCGTTACCACGGCTGCCGCGTCGGCAGAGCCGCGCCGACTGGATTGATATTGCAAAAGGCATCAGCATCACGCTGGTGGTGTTCTGGCACGTCGCCGGTGCGCTTGTGCCCCTGAACGAGGCACTGATTTTCCTGCGGATGCCCCTGTTCTTCTTTCTGGCGGGCCTGTTTCTCCGGGGCGTGTTTCTTGACTCCACGGGTGAGCGCTTCGTGTTCAAGTTCGCCAACTTTATCTATCTGTTTGTCCTGTGGTCGGCACTGGTGTTCATGACCACGACTTTGCCGCAGGCGATAATAAACGGCGAGCCGGTAAGCTTTACGCCCCTGCTGAGAATCTTTGTCGAGCCGCCGGCGACCCTCTGGTTTATCTATGCGCTACTGATTGCTGTGACGCTGCTGATGGTGCTGCGCCGGATTCCACTGGGCCTGATCCTGGCGGTGAGCATTGTGATCTATAGCGTGCTCTCCGCCGATGGTAACTGGCGAAATCTGCCATTTCTGGAGCGGGTCATGCTGCTGTTCCCATTCATTGTCATGGGGGTATTCAGTCTGGAATTCATCGAGGGGACGCTGCTGCGGGCGATGCGCTTCTGGCCGTTGTGGCTGGGCGGGTTTCTGGTGGCCAGTGCCGGTGTTTACTATTCCAGTCTCGCCGGGATCGGGCCGGTGACCTTTATGCTTAGTGTCTGGGGCATCAGTTCAGTACTGATGATGTCGGGCTGGCTGGCGGAGCGTCAGCGTATAGCCGGCAGGAGCTGGGCGTTTGTCGGTCGTCACTCCCTGCAGGTTTATGTACTTCATCGTATCGTTCAGTTTTATCTGCTGGCCGTGCTGGCTCGCCTGGGACTTCAGCCTGGCCCGGAGGCCGGACTGTGGCAGACGGGCTTCTATCTGATCGCGGCGGCTTGCGTGGTGGCCCTGAGCGTTCTGGTGGGGTGGATCCTGGCCCGTACCCCGGTGTTTGCGCCCCTGTTTGAGGTGCCGTGGGTCAAGACCCTGCAGGCGCGGCGGGCGGCGAGCCTGGCTTCATCCCGGTGAATATGTGTAACCCGCGAAATCATAAGTATTAAAAGTTCGTCAGAAGGTCGCTGATTTCTTGAGTTTTTCCGCTCTACGGTCGATGTTAAAAGTGCAGTATCCAAATTCACATCGCGTTGGCACTCGGAAGAAGAGGCCGACCCTAAGGAGGGAACGATGCTTTATTGGGCTGTAGTATGTTTGATTATCGCCATTATCGCCGGTGTACTGGGTTTTGGTGGTATTGCCGGCACAGCCGCAGGCATTGCTAAAGTTCTGTTCTTCATTTTCCTGATTCTTCTGGTGATCTCCCTGGTCGCCAACGCAATGAAGGGCCGCAGGCCCTGACCAAAGCGAGGGTGAATGAACCGGGCCGGCAGATTGCCGGCCTTTTTTATCGCTTTTGTGTCAAGGTACCGTCGTTTTTTATGTTTACCCGCCTTGAGCGACGGGTTTCGTCAAATTGTCAGCGAAAGATCAAAAACCGGACACTGAACAGTAAAGCCTGCTCTCTACGGTAACAGTTAACCCGGTAATGGCACCGGGTTGATAACCTGAAGAGAGAGCTCTATGAAACGCTCAAGCCCTGTCATTACGAACAAGGCGGCTGCCGACCCGGCATTCGCCATGAACCGACGATCTTTGCTTAAATCCAGTCTTCTCGGCGCGGCCGGTCTCGCGTTTGGTGGTCTCGCCAGTCGTGATCTACTGGCTGCGAGCCTGCCTTTCAGCCCCGACTACGGCCCCCTGAGCCTGAAGGCGGATGAAACTACCGGTCTGTATCTGCTGGCATTGCCGGAAGGCTTCCGCTACCAGAGCTTCGGCTGGACCGGTGATCGGATGTCGGACGGTATCCTGACCCCGGGCGCCCACGATGGTATGGGTGTTGTCGGCGCCAAAGGTAACACGATCACCATGATCCGCAACCACGAGATCGGCGGTGTTGGCGATCCGTTCACCGCTCTGGTTTATGATCCCCGTACCCCGGGCGGTACCAGTACGCTCACCTTTGATACCTATCAGGGCAAATGGCTGGATAGCTACGCCTCCCTGTCGGGCACTTCAACCAACTGTGCGGGTGGGCCTACGCCCTGGGGCAGTTGGCTGACCTGTGAAGAAACGACCCTGGGCCCCGAAACCGAGCCCGGCGTTAAAACCCATGGCTGGGTATTTGAGATTCCCGCCTATGGCCGTCCTTCCGCCGAACCGCTGAAGGGTCTCGGCCGGTTTGTTCATGAAGCTGTGGCGGTCGATCCGGTTACCAGCATTGTTTACGAAACGGAAGACCGTGGTACTTCCGGCTTTTATCGCTTTATTCCGAAGACTCATGGTCGTCTGCAGGAAGGCGGCAAACTGCAAATGCTGAAAGTCGTAGGCGAAGACAAGGCCGATCTGGCCAGGGGCTTTCCCAACGACACCACCTGGCAGGTAGAGTGGGTCGATATCCCTGATCCGGAAAAAGCCCACGAGGACGGAACCACCAACAGTCTGGGTGTCTACAGCCAGGGCCGTGCTCAGGGGGGCGCCCGCTTTGAGCGGGGGGAAGGTTGCTGGTTCGATGGCGGCTTTGTGTACTTTGTCTCCACCTCGGGTGGCGATGCCGGACAAGGCCAGATATTCGAATACGATCCCCGCAGTGAAACCCTGCGCCTGGTATATGAAAGTCCGTCGGCGAACATTCTGAACTCTCCGGACAATATCGCCGTCAGCCCCCGTGGCGGCATCATTCTCTGTGAAGACGGCAGCCGTCCCAAACAGATGCTTCACGGCCTGACCCGTGACGGCCAGATTTTCCCCTTCGCGGAAAACAACGTCATCCTGGCTGGCGAACGCAATGGTATCTCCGGTAACTACACGGGCCGGGAATGGTGCGGCGCCACTTTCTACAACCAGTGGCTGTTTGTGAACATCCAGACCCCCGGAATCACCTTCGCGATCACCGGCCCCTGGGATAACGGGGCGCTGTAATCATGGTCCAGTGGAAAGGAGCTTTCATCATGAAGACATGGATTGGAACCGGAGTACTGCTGCTGGCGTCGCTCAACGCGTCAGCGGCGATTATCTATCAGGGTGAGCTGGAAGACGGGGTTGTTCACACGGGTGTACTGGAATCCGAATCGGGATGGTCGGAATCCTATGGCGGTTGGGTGGATTTCTGGGCATTTGAGGGTACTGCGGGTGAAGAGGTGTTGTTACAGGCATCCAGTACGGACACCGACCTGGCATTCTCGGTTTACAGTGGCACTCCGGATGAGTTCAGCCAGCCTTTCTGGTTCGATAATCAGGGCGACTGGGATCTGTTTTCGTTCGTGGCGTTATCCTCTACCGTCGGGGACGAGCTTCTGAAGCTGGTGCTTCCGGGCAGCGGCGCCTTCACGCTGGTGCTGGGCGGCGAAGTGGCACCCATGCTGGCGGAAGGCGATGGGCCCTGGGGTTATCAACTGACACTCTCCCGGGCGCAGGCGGTCACCTCTCCCGGATCGTTCGGGTTGCTGGGGCTTGGGTTGGCAGGTCTGGGCGCTATGCGCATACGTAAGCACCGCCTTTCGTTGTAAACCCCCTCTGGCTGTACACGGTTTTACCGTGTACAGCTTTTGCCTGCTAACGTATCCTGTGTCGCCTATCGTTCTGGGTCGACAGCCGAACCCCGAGATTCATTCTTCTTTGACTCCTCTGACACAGGTGCCTATGAGCGTAAGCATTGTTTTTGTGCTGGCCAGTATTGGCATTGCTTCCTTGTTCTTTCAGTGGCTGGCGTGGCGGGTGCGTATGCCCGCTATTCTTTTTCTGCTTGCCGGCGGTATAGCCGCTGGCCCTGTTCTCGGTGTCCTTCAGCCCGAGCCCCTGCTGGGAGATTTACTGTTTCCGGTGATATCGCTGGCGGTTGCCGTCATCCTGTTTGATGGTGCGCTGACGCTGAAGTACGACGAGATCCGCGGCCAGGGCAAGATGGTGCGCAATCTGATTCCTGTCGGGTCAGTCGTCACCGGCGTGATTGGTACCCTGGCAGCGCAATTTGTGCTCGATCTTTCCTGGGAGGTATCGCTGCTGTTTGGCGCTATCGCCATCGTGACAGGGCCCACCGTTATCGCGCCGCTTTTACGATCGGTCCGTCCGAACCAGAACCTCGCCAATATTCTGCGCTGGGAAGGCATCATTATTGACCCAGTGGGCGCCTTGCTGGCGGTGCTGGTCTTTGAGGCGATCATTTCCTGGGGGCAGGGCAATGTGTTCTGGCACTCCGTCTACATCTTCGGAAAAACCGTGGTGGTTGGCCTGGTGTTCGGGGCCATCGCTGGCTGGATCAACGGCACGGCACTGCGTAAACACATGCTGCCGCAATACCTGCACAACGCCGGCACGCTGACCTTTATGCTGGGGGTTTACGCCCTGTCCAATGAGATTGCCCATGAGTCCGGTCTGTTAACGGTCACCGTCATGGGCATCTGGATGGCCAACATGAAGATGGTCCCCATCGACGATATCCTGGAATTCAAGGAGTCCCTGAGTGTCCTGCTGATATCCGCGTTGTTCATCATTCTGGCGGCACGGGTGGACTTTGGCGATATTGCCCAGCTTGGCTGGGGGCTGGTGGCGGTACTGGCCATCCTGATACTGGTGGCCCGGCCCCTGAGTATCGTTCTGTCGTCCATCGGCACGACGCTGGACTGGCGGGACAAGGTGTTCCTCAGCTGGATTGCGCCCCGTGGAATCGTCGCAGCGGCGGTCTCTGCGCTGTTTGCCTTTCAGCTGGAAAGCGAAGGCTATGCCGATGCCGGCGCCTTGGTGCCGCTGGTATTCATGCTGATCATCGTCACCGTGACCCTGCAGAGCCTGACCGCCCGGCCTTTGGCCCGGGCTTTGGGTGTTGCAGAGCCGGCAGCGTTCGGGTTTCTGATTCTTGGAGCCAATACGGGAGCGAGGGCAATTGCCCAGGCTTTGCAGAAAAACGACGTTCCGGTAACGGTGGTCGATACCAACTGGGAAAATATCAAGCAGGCCCGGATGGAAGGGCTCAAGGTTTATTTCGGCAATCCAACCTCTGAGCACGCATCCAATCATCTGGATCTGACCGGTGTCGGCAAGCTGCTGGTTATTTCGCCCTACAAGCAGCTCAACTCCCTGGCCACCTATCACTTTCTGGACTGGTTTGGTCCTGGCACGGTGTATAGTCTGTCTGAAAGCGATCAGGATCAGAAAGCCAGCCATCAGGCGGCGGAAAAGATCCAGCAGACCCAGGGGTTGTTTGATGACCTTTCATTCGCCAAGCTGGCGAGCCTGATGAGCCGGGGTTACGTCGT
>CAYMQO010000019.1:5740-13896 GCA_964392405.1 uncultured Marinobacter sp. | reverse complement strand
CCGGATCTGCGCCCTGAAGCCCCGCGCCATCTACCTGACCCACTTCAGCGAAGTCTCCGCCATCGACGATCTGGCGCAGCAGCTGCACAGCGACCTGGACGCCTATGCCGCCATTGGCCGCAAGCACATGGCAGCGAAACCAGACGATCAGGCCATTCGCAGGGATCTGAAAACGCGATTTGCAGAAAGACTGACCGCCCATGGCTGTGTAATGGATGACGCCGCGCTGGAGCAGGCTCTGGGCATGGATATGACGTTAAACGCCCAGGGCATCGCCGTCTGGTCAGCACGTCAATTCAAACGTTCATCCGCAACAACTGGCACACCCTGATAACCACAAAAAGGTCCCCCAATATGAAACTCAAGGATTCCGTAGCCATCGTTACCGGTTCGTCCTCCGGCATTGGCGCCGCCATTGCCCGCCTGTTTGCCGAGCACGGCTGTCACGTTGTCATTAACTACAGCAACAACGAAGCCGGTGCCCAGGCCGTTGCCGAAGACTGCCAGCGCCACGGTGTCAAAACACTGGTAGTACAGGCCAATGTGGCCGAAGACGCTGACTGCCGCGCGCTGGTGGACGCCACCCTGGCAGCCTTCGGACGGGTTGATATCCTGATCAACAACGCAGGCACTACCAAATTTTGCGAACACAGCAATCTGGACGGCCTCAATAAGGACGACTTCCTCAACCTTTATGCCGTCAATACCGTTGGCCCCTTCCAGATGACCCGGGCCGCTGAAAAAGCGCTTCGTGCCAATGGTTCAGGCCATATAATCAATATGGCGTCCATCGCGGGCCTTGCCGGCGTGGGCAGTTCCATTGCTTACGCCGCGTCCAAGGGTGCTCTCGTTACCATGACCCGTTCCCTGGCCCGGGTGATGGGGCCGGAAGTCCGGGTCAATGCCGTGTGCCCGGGCTTTGTACAGGGCGAATGGCTCAGGAAAGGTCTGGGGGACGACACCTACGACGCCCTGCTGGAAAAAACAAAACGTGCAGCGCCCCTGCACGACACGGCGTCTCCGGAAACCGTGGCCGACGTTTGCCTGGGGCTGATTATCGGCGGTGATCTGACCACCGGCGAAACCATACTGATTGATGGCGGTGCTCATCTGGGCGCCGCCCCCGTGCGCCGATAACCGAGGAGTGAACGATTTCATGAGTGATAAACCCAGTATCCTGATTCTTGGCGCAGGCGCGATCGGTAGCTTTTACGGTGCCATTCTCAAGAAAGCCGGCTGCCAGGTAAGTACCGTACTGCGTTCAGAGTACGACGCGGTCAAGGCCAACGGAATCCAGATCTCCAGTCCCCTTGGAGACCTGTCCTACCGGCCAGACCAGGTTTACCGTGACGGCGACAAGCCAGACACCACCCCCGATTACCTGATCCTGTGCGTCAAGGTACTGCCGGGTGTGGACCGTACCGAGCTGGTGCGTCCCTGGATGGGGGCCAACACCCGCCTGGTGCTGATCGAGAACGGACTGGATATCGAGCGGGAGCTGGCTGACGCCTATCCGGACAACCCTGTGATCAGTTGCCTCGCATTCATCGCCGCCAGCCGCACCGCTCCGGGCGTGGTTGAACACAAGGCCTACGGCAAACTGGTCATGGGCCGCTATCCCGAAGGGATCGATGACCATTGCCGGGAGCTGTCGCAACTGTTTATCGATGGCGGCATTAACATTGAGCTGACCGAGCAGGTGGTGGGTGAGCGCTGGCGCAAATGCCTGTGGAATACGCCGTTCAATCCGCTTTCAGTGATCGCCAACGGCGCCGATACCGTTACCATTCTGGACACGGAAGGTGGCGAAGCGCTGATTCGCAATATGATGCGTGAGGTGATCGCCGTGGCTAAAGCTGACGGTTACCCCATTGACGAAAAGCTGATCGACCAGAATATCGACGGCACCCGCAAAATGCCGGCGTACAAGAACAGCATGGCGCTGGATTACCTCAACGGTCGCCCCATCGAGCGTGATGCGGTACTGGGCAACGTCGTTGCCATCGCGGAGCGCCATGGCGTTCCGGTACCCCACCTGAATACGGTACTGGTCACCCTGCGAATGCGCGCCCGGCTGGAAGGTCAGAGCTAGCTTCGCCCGGGTTGATCAGCTCAGCCACCAGAAGGCGAGGCCGAGAACCGCCAGACCGATCGCAGCCCGCGTCCAGTGGCGGCGCGGGCCTGAACGCTCCTGCTGCCCCCGGGCGCGCTGAATCGCCGCCCAGGTATGGTCTCCCGCGTAGGTGATATCGGTATCCTGCATACCCGGGGCCCAGGTACATTCTCTTTCCTTGTGTTTCATGTGTATCCCGATAATTCCTGCTGTCCTCAGGCCCTGGCCTGAAGTCCGGACAACAGCTTACCGGGACCAACCCATCGGCACCACGGGTGGATGCGGAACCGACGCACAGAGCACTGAATCCGTCGAACTTCATCCGGACGGCCGTTCATCAACCGGTGCGCCTTCCTCACACTTGACGCAGTTCAGCCTGAACCCCAGCATTTCGTCCCGGCCTTCTACGCTGATCACCCAGGGCCGGTTCACCCAGGGCGGCTGGTGCCGGACGTGCTGATTGTGCCCGCAGGCCAACTGGGCTACCCAGTGTCCTTCGTCATCCAGATGGTAGCCCGTGATGGGCTGCTCCATGGTATCTCTCCTCAACGTTTACTGAACCTCAAACGCTTAACCCCAGGGCTTCCATAGCCAGATCCTTGTCGCTTTCAGATATGTATCTTTTTGACTCAGAAGCATGATCAGCCAGCCCCACAGAACATTGGCATACCGGGCCTCTGGAGAGACCTGACGCCTTCACTAGACTGGATTCATGATAACCACAACAAAGGGAAATCTGAAAAAATGAATCCATTTCGAGGCTTCCAAACGCTTTCCTTAACCGCTGCGCTCGCCGCAGCCATGGTCCTCGCCGGCTGCGACAGTTCCTCGTCGGACGATGACGAGCCGGATCAGGGCTCAACCGATCCGGGCCTGTCTGAGGAAGTTGTCCGCCCCATCGTCTTCGTACACGGGGGGGCCGGCTCCGCAGCCCAGTACATGAGCCAGGCCATGCGATTCGCCAGCAACGGCTATCCGCAGGACTACATCTACGCTTTCGAATACCCCGGCGTCGCGCCCCACAACCCGGCGGAACTGGACGCGTTTATTGATGATGTGCTGGCAGAGACCGGTGAAGATCAGGTGTATCTGGTCGCCCACTCCATGGGCACCTACGTCGGCTACGATGGTCCGCTCCCGGTAGTCGGGACCCCATACACCGGCTACCTGAGAACACCGGAATATGCTGCCAAGGTGGCGAAATACATCGGTCTGGACGGTGCGGCATCTGCGGAATGCCCGGGGGGAGTCCCCTGTATCGGCATCTTCGACGAGGACGATGGCCGGGTGCTGGGTGAACAGACCTACTACCTGGAAGATCAGGAGCATGTTGAGACCGCCACCTCCGCCGAATCCTTCGCTCTGCAGTTCGAGTTCCTGACCGGGCAGAAGCCGGCTACCACTGCCATTCAGCCCCAGAGCGATAGCGTATCCATTTCAGGCCGCGCGGTGATCTTCCCGCAGAATACGGGCACCGATGGCGCCACCCTGCAGATCTGGCCCGTGGACCCGGCAACCGGTCACCGCAGCAGCAGCGACCCGGCTGAAACCTGGGCCATCGGCGCTGATGGCCAGTGGGGAGCGGCGCAACTGGACCCCGAAGGGCATTATGAGTTCACGCTGATCCGGGACGGGCACAGCGACCTGCATTTTTACCTGCAGCCGTTCCCCCGGGATACGCAGTTTGTGCGTCTGAACGCCTCCGGCACCGGCTCAGATATTCTTGCTAACACCAATACAAGCGCGGGTCACTCAACACTGGTGGTCACCCGCCAGCGGGAGTGGATTGCCGACGCACCCGCGGGTGAAAGGGACGAGCTCTGGATTTCCACCATCAGCCCGCAGTGGGGTGACCAGTCCGAAGTTGATGCCATTGTGAACGGTGTGGAAAATGACAAGATCGGTCTGCATATCCACGACGACCTGGATTCTCCGGCCCACTCCAGCCTGGAGTTGCTGGACTGGTTCCCGACGGTAGCATTCCAGAGCGGTATTGATGTCTATATACCCGCTACCGCAGAGCCGGATGGCACCATTACCCTGCGCAGCGTGCCCCACGGCAATGCAGACGCTGAACAGATCATCAATGTGCCAAACTGGCCGTCTGATACGGACCGGATCTCGGTTCAGTTTAACGACTGGTGGTGATCGCAGCTGCCGTGGCGGAGCGATGTCTCCGCCACGGCAGCTGCAAATTCGGCTGATTAAAATCGTATTAATTTTTTGAAAAGATAAAATCCTCAACTATTATTTCATCGACGGGCTAGAAGTCTGAGTGCGGCAGTCCAGTTGCCCTTCCGTGTGTTCGGGAACAGTCCCCGAACAATAAGGATAGGAGGGTAATCTCATGGCTGATGAGAAGAAAAAAACCAGCAAAAAAAGCACTACCCCATCCGGCAAATCATTGTCTAACGACTCGAAACTGTCGGATCTGACCATCAAAGACCTGTCCGCCCTGCTGAAGAGCGAAGTTGAGCGGGTCATTAGCGACAGGCTTCGCCCCGGCGGCGGAACTCACGGAGTCCACGTCAACTCCGGTCCTCCCGGTTTCGTTAACGGGGGCGGACACGCCAACTTCGATCCGGGCGATCTCACCGGTTCCCACGTCAATTCCGGACCTCCGGGATTCGTCAATGGTGGCGGACACGCCAATTTTGACCCGACCTCAGGCTCGGGAGCCCACGTAAACTCAGGCCCGCCGGGCTTTGTTAACGGCGGCGGACATGCCAACTTCGATCCGGGCGGCTCCCATGTTAACTCTGGCCCTCCCGGCTTTGTTAACGGAGGAGGACACGCCAACTTTGACCCAGACTCGGTATTCCGGCCTGACGCCCGGATAACGCCGTCAACCATGCGTGTCACCCTGAAAGACGGAACCGTTCTGCAGATCGAAGCCGGCCTGGGTGAAAAAGGAATTAACCTGAATATCAAAGGGCGCTGACCGCGGATACTCGTTCACGTCTCTTACCGAGGCCGGACCATGGGTACACATTCGTCTCAGTTGGCGAAACAGGCAGTCACAGCTGTGCTCGGCTGCCTGTATTCACTCTCACCTGACCTCCCGGCCCGGTCCGCGCTGGCCGGTCTTGGCATTTATGGTGCCCCACTCTCACGGGTGCCGGCACAGACCCGTTTGGGGCCATTGCCGTCATGGTCACCGTGGACAGCTTTCAGCCCAGACAATGGGGCAACAGAACTGCCAGTGGATCTGACACTGGTGCTGGCAGGCGCCCGCCCCATGGCCCTGCTGCACGGGCCAGAGCAACAGACGCGGCAATGGCTCGCCGTTGCCTTCCAAAACGGCCTTTGCGGGCTGACCAGCGCCATTGAGTTTGAGCCAGTCCAGGATAGCCGGCTCGGTCGCTATGCCAACCTGATGGGCCAGCAACGTCCTGCCCGGTTCGGTTCCGGAGCATGGCGGGGTGTGTTTATTGGCCCGGATCCAGCCTGGGTTCTTGCCGCCTGGCTGGCTGAGCAGCGGGGATGGGATGGCGTTCTGGGAGCCTGCCTGGGCTACCCCTCCTGTTGTATCGACCAGTTTGAGCAACGCTGGCCCATCGCACGCCAGCACTATCAAGGCGACCCGGGACTGATGCTTCTGGCCGAAGCTGGCGACGATGACGTCCTGCCCTGGGAGCTGAACCTGTATGCCCGCTACAGCGGCCCCTGTTTAACCGAACATTTTCCCTGCAGCTGGCATTGCGCTGCCAGCATACAACGGGCGACACAGCTGTCGTTTGCGCTGGCGTTCACTGATAAGGAAGCCGAAGCAGAAATCCGCCAGCGAATGCAACGCCCGGTCAATCTGCTGGGGCGGACCCTGATTTTCTCAAAGGCGCCGGCTCAGGCAACGGAAGCGGAGATTTCCACATGAGATATTTTCACTGCACCAGCCGCGAAGCTGCGGAGGCCGCGTATCTACCCCAGGTTTTCGGCAAAACCTACGCGCCCTTTGGCAGCCTGACCCTGGGGCCCTACGCGCGCCTCAGCACTGACGGCACCGACCTGTTTGAAGTGGACCAGCAGCCCCTGGCCATCCATCCGGAAAGCACCGGCTGGGCTTTTCTTTCCCACGCGGAGGCGCAGCTTTATCGAGCGCTGAACGGCATGACATTCGGCGCGCTGGTGGAGTGGTTCGGCGATTATCGGCAGGCGCTGGACTTCACCGCGCATCTCTGGCGCCGGGGCCTCCTCGCCCTGGACGGCATCCGTGCGGTGGACGACACCATGTTTCGGGACGGTGCCAATTACCAGGAGGGCCACCTGGTCGAACTGCTGGTCACCGAGAAGTGCAATCTGGCATGTCCCTACTGCCTGGCCGGCGCCAACCAGTCCATGCCGGCTATGGACGAAGCAATGGCCTGCCGCACCGTCGATCTCGCCTTTGCCATGGAAGACGCGCCCATCCTTGCGTTCGAATTCGCTGGCGGTGAGCCCTTCCTGAAGTATCCGCTGATGAAAAACCTGGTCACCTACATCCGCAACCATCCGGCCTCTCCGGGGCGCAAGGTATTTATCAGTATTCAGACCAATGGCACTCTCCTGACCAGAGACCGGGTTCAATGGCTGCGTGATAACGATATCCGGGTCGGCGTCTCCATTGACGGTGGTGCTCAGGCCCAGAATACCAGCCGGCCACAGGTGAACGGCAAGGAGAGTTTCTCACGGCTGAAAACCGGTATTGAACTGCTCAAGGCCGGCGGCGTTCCCTTTGGGGGGCTGGTGGTATTGAACCGCGCCAATATCGGCGATCCGGACGGGCTGATGGACTTTATGCTTGAGCATGGCATTCACGGCTTCCGGATCAACCCGGTGGCCTTCCTCGGCGATGCACGGAAGAACTGGGAGACTGTCGGCCTGACTCAGGACGAAATCATCCGCTTCTTTCAGCATTTTATGCAGTCGGTGGTCACCCGGGGCAAGCTAATTAAAGAAGATAACGTGCACAGCATGCTTCACTTTCTGACCAGCATGCAACGCCGCACCCGCTGTATGCGCTCCGATTGCGGTGCCGGTGATACTTTCCAGTCAGTGACCGCCAACGGCGATATCTACCCCTGTGGCCGGTCAACCCAATCCCCCGGGCTCAGACTGGGCAATATTTTCGACGATGGCATCACCAGTCTGTCGGCACCGGCGCGCCAGTCACAGCGTATTGCTGAGATCCGCACCCGCAAACCCTCCGATTTCGTGGAATGCAGCGGCTGCAGCTTCCGACAGCTGTGTCAGGCCGGCTGCCCTGCCCAGGCCTGGGAACGGTACGGAACCATCCGCCAGAAAACGCCGGAATGCGCTTTTTACAAAACCCTGTATCCCTGGCTGATGCGCTGGCTGAGTTTTGATGAAAACGCGTTCAACCACCTGAACCAGTGCAGCTATCTGGATGCGCCCGGTCATCTGTTCCAGCGGGAATTCGTGACCGCCCCGGCGCTGGCGGAGCGCCATCTTCCGGTGAGCCGGACCATTGCGATCTCGCCGGTCAGCTGACATGGATACCTTATTGCCACCACCAGACTGCTCAGGCCTGATGTTCCCGACGCAGCCCGGGCAGACGGTGGATATTCTGCGTACTCGCGGGCATCTGGCGCTTGGCGAAAAAGCCCGGCAGGCGCTAGCTCGCGTTTCGGACTCAGGCAAGGCATTACAGCCTTTGACTGAGATCCTGACCGAGACCTTGCGTCGGCAATCGCCCCTCATGCTGGCCCAGATTTTTTCGCATCCTCTGGCGTCGATGGACCTGTCGGATGAAGGCGGGGACGGGACCCTGCCGATCCGCATTCTCCGCCACCTTATCGGTGCCCCAGCAGTATCTTCATTAGCCGTGTCGCTGACGGCTGACCAGCTTGGCGATGGCCTTTACCTGCCGCATCTTCATATGACCTTGCGTCCGGCGGGTGGTCAGGTAACGGGTATCCTGCAACAGAAAAACCGCCTGCAGCTGATCCGCAGTGATGGGACCGCTCTTACCGTAAACCGGGAGCAGCTATTGCCAGCCCGCCTGCACCATCCACTTGTCGAACTCCAGCCCAGCGCTGGCTTCCTG
>CAYMQO010000019.1:0-5640 GCA_964392405.1 uncultured Marinobacter sp. | reverse complement strand
CCGGTCATGATCGGGGACCTACTGGCACACGAAGCCAGCCATATCCGCATGCACTGGTTTCAGGCCTTCGACCCCATGATCCTGCCGCGTCACCAGGACCCCACCGAGGCACGCTTCTTTAGCCCATGGCGGCCTGATCCGCGACCTTTAAATGGTCTCACCCTGGGCATTCACGCTTTTTTCAACGTCTGTGAATGGTACCGGCGGATCATCGCCACGCTGCCAGACCAGGCTCCGCGCGCCCCAGAGATCCTTCGCAAACAGCTCACCAATACCCGCGCAGCCCTGAAGATCCTTAAGGGTGAAGGGAATCCAACAGCACTGGGGCAGCAGCTGATGCGTGAGTTCGACGCTGCGGACAGAAGCTTCAGTACCCACCCAGTCAACCGGGCAATTGCGGAGGCAGATCCGCTATGAGGCTAACCTTCCGGGATAATCAATGGCCAGATCCGGGCACCATGCCCACTCCGGTGTTTCAGCCACCCCCTGATTTCACGATGCTGCAACGGCAGTTCGCGCAAACCGGCATTGCCGTGTCAGGACCACCAGCCCTGTCCCATCCGGTCTGGCAGGGGCTCTATCGTGAAGCGCGGCTACAGCTGCGGGAACGATCCTGGTCACTCACCGGACAGCGTACGCAGGGTGAGATCGACCAGAACAATCGGCGGGCGCACCTCGGGCCCATGGCCCGAAACTATCTGGCATCGCCGGCGGTGCGGGACCTGCTCGGTCGGGTAACGGGAGCATCTTTAACACCCCGGTGGAGCACAAGCTGCTACACCTTTTATCAGGGACCAGGCCAGCATATGGGCGAACATTGCGACATGCGCGACGCCTGCACCTTTGCTCTATTGACCTGGTTACATGTTCGCTGGCCCGCCAGCCAGCTTCCTGGTTCTGGTTTACAGCTGTTCGTATGCCGGGGAGACCGGGCCGAAACCGGCCTTGCTGCCCGGGTCACCAGTCACAGTAACCGGATCGCCATTCTCAATGGGGCCGAGCAGGCCCACTTCAGGCCGGCTCTTGCTGTCGGCGAGGAAGTCGTGCTGCTGGCTGGCTGTTTCGGGCACTGCCCATGACTGGCACGAGCCCGGGCTGGGACAGCTGGCCCCCCACCGACCCGACTCTGGCCCGTGGCTTTGCGCTCTGGCGTGAAGGCAGGCTGGATGACGCAGAAGCTCTGTTTCGCGACTGGTCGGGCACTGATGAGGAAGGTGACGCGGCACGGGGACTCGGCTCCGTTCTCTGGACCCGCGGCCAATTTGTCGAAGCTCGTGATGCCTTCGCCCTGGCACTGCAAAAAGCACCGTGGAATGCCATGCACTGGGCTAATCTGGGCCTTGCCCTACGAGACCTCAGCAAGGGCCATAGCGCTTTAATGGCGTTTGATATGGCGCTGTCACTGGCGCCGGATTACGAGCCGGCCTGGAACGAGAAAGCCAACGTTCTCTATGATTTCGGGCTGTATGAGAACGCCCTGCCCCTGTACCAGCACGCCCTCAGCCTCAACAACCGCCGAGCCGTGGTACACCATAATCTCGGCATGTGCCTGCTCGCCCTGGGTGATTCTGTTGCGGCACTGGCTGCATTTCACCGGGCTCTGCAACTGGAGCCTGGTTACCATTACAGCCTGAACATGGTACAGCGACTGACGAATGCTTCACCGCAGTAATTATTGACTGAGTTCCTGTCGGCGCAGCTCCCGGATACGCTCGTCTTTATCCGCCCAGAGTTGGCTCACCCAATTCTGAAACGTCTCCCGGAACACAAGGTCGTTGGCGTAATCGCCGGCAAAGAGCTCGGGTGGCACCGTACGCCGTCGGATATCTACCACGACACGGGATACTTGCCCGCTGATCAGTTCCCAGAAGCCCGGAATGCGGCCCTCGGGGTACATAATGGTGACGTCCAGCAAGGCGTGCATCTGATCTCCAAGGGCCGCCATGACGAAGGCGACACCGCCGGACTTGGGTTTCAGCAGGTATTGATAAGGTGATCCCTGAGCCTGGTGTTTGGCAGGAGTGAACCGGGTGCCTTCCAGGAAGTTCACCACGGTCACCGGGATATCATGGAATTTCTCACAGGCCCGGCGGGTGATTTCCAGGTCCCTGCCCCGGTCTTCCGGGAATTTGGCGAGATGGGTTTTGCTGTAGCGTTTCATGAAAGGGTAGTCCAGCGCCCAGAACGCCAGACCAATCAGCGGCACCCAGATCAGTTCCTTCTTGAGAAAGAACTTGAAAAAAGGCGTCTGCCGGTTAAACGCCTCCACAAGGGCCGGAATGTCTACCCAGGACTGGTGGTTACAGATCACCAGGTAAGGCTGCGTGCGGCTCATGTCCATGTCGCTGCGGACATCCCAGACCGTGGGTGTGAGCAGGCGAAACGTCCACCTCAGTCCTTCTGCCCAGGTTTCTGCTATCCACATCACGCCGATGGAGCAAATCCGCTGCACCGATTTGATGGGTACCAGTGCCTTGACCAGAGCCATGATCAGCATGGGCCCGATGCCGATCAGGGTGAACAGTAAAACCAGCAGGAAGAATGCCCCTGCCCGGGCAAAACGCAGGATCAACACGAGCTCCCCACTACTACCAACCCGTTACTCACTTACTGCGGTTCCACCAGGGCCGCTTCGGCGCTTACATATCCTGGCTGCTGGCCACCTGTCGGGCCAGTCGCATGGCTTCATTTTCTTCCATTTCCTTCAGGGATGTTACCAGCTCATGGGTTTCCGGGATGCCCGTCTGTTCTGCCAGGCTGCGGTAAATTTCAACAATGCGGTCATGGAAAGAGAAAACTTCCCGGCAGATGCCTTCAAAGCCGAGGGACTCAAACTGGCTGTCCTCCGGGTCCGGGACTTTCATCGGGCTACGGGTGAGGTAATCGTACAGGCGGGTCTGCAGGGTATTGGGTGCGGCCTGGCGCTCGAATTCTTTTGTGATGCGCTCCAGTTCCTTTTCATGGCGGGCAAGATAGTTCAGCAATGCCTGAGCCTGCTCATCCTGATGAGCTGCCGCGCCTTCCTCCAGGGTTCTGGCAAGGCGCGTGTGCATGTTCCGGACCCAGTCGATCAGCTCTTCGTAGGTTTTGATTTCCATAGCCGTTCTCCTGCAGGGTAGGTTTCTGTCATGGGCACCTGATAAAGCCTAACCCAGGAAACCGGATGCATCCATGAAATCCACCAATACCTGGTCAGGGCAGCGCTACCGCCTCAAACCGGGCCAGTTCACGGCCCTTGTCGTCCAGCAGTTTCAGCACCTTGCCTTCCAGAAACACACCGGCCGTGCTCGCAAACACGTCATAAAGCCTGGTCTCGTAGTTGTCGTTAGGACAGGCCATGCGCGTGCTGGCCATGGAGTCGAACAACAGGTTGGCGCCGGCGACTGTGTATTCCCCCACAAACCGGTTACAGCCACTGAAGCCATTTACCTTACTGTCGTCCCGGAAGATCATATGGGGTTCACCCTGCTCACCCTTTGGTACCGCGATCTCATCGCCGTGCAGGGCCATCAGCTTCCAGTAAGTGTTCGTCAGTGGTGCGGTGGGAATAGCGCCGCTAGTGCGTGACTGCGGGCCCGTGGCGCAGGCGGCTAACAGCAGCAGGCATCCGGTAGCAAAAAGCAGGCGCAGGGCGGAGGCTCCTTTCATCATTTTTTATTTCCTTCTGTGCGTGACGACCGGCAGACGGCCGGTTTCTCCGGAAAGTTCCTATCATACCAGCGTGTAGGCACGGCGGCGCTGTCCGGTAATGACAATTACGATAACTCCACCTTTGCCGGGACGTCGGCCATGTTATCGCCCGGCAAACCAGTGCTAGACTGCTGACAGGCTCCGGGCGGAAATTCGACCCCCGAACCTCTCTTTGCTCCTTCTCATCGCACTCCCCGAGGGACGCCATGGCCGTGATCACCCAGAAACATGCCCGGATGGCACTTGACCGGGAACGCCGCAAGGTAAAACAGGACGATATCGAGACCCTGCTGGAACGTCAGAAAAAAATTGAAGCCAAGGTTCGGGACGGCGGTAAGCTCAACCGTTTTTCCACCGATATCCGGTTGATGTTCTCGCTGCTGCGAGACTACTGGAACGGGCGCTATCGACAGATCCCGTGGAAAAGCGTGGCCGCCATTGCCGGCGCCCTCCTGTACGTGCTCAATCCACTGGACCTTATCCCGGACATGCTGATCGGTTTTGGTCTGCTGGACGACGCCGGCGTGGTCGCCGTGTGCCTGAAGCTGGTGGAGTCCGATCTGCATCGATACGCCGCCTGGAAAGAGCTGGACGCAGAGAACACCGCACGCACGGTCAGCATGGGCGCCTAAATCCACCTCCAGGGCTTGGTATCAGGCTTGATGTGCATCAACGCCACTGCCGGCACTATGCTTTAGGGTGATTCATGCCGTGCAACGGCTTCGCTCACCAACCATCAGGGCCAGCCATGGATTTCAGCTATTCCGAGGATGCTCGTCAGGTTCAGGACCTGATGCAGCGATTCATGAAGAAACACGTGCTGCCGCGTAACAGCGACTGGCTACACAGCGCCGGACAGGGCGTTTATCCTCTGGAGGTGGTTGAACCGCTCAAGGCCCAGGCCCGGGAGGACGGGCTGTGGAATCTGTTTCTGCCGGAATTGAAAGAACACGAGCC
Source organism: uncultured Marinobacter sp. (assembly GCA_964392405.1). Classification (GTDB taxonomy): domain Bacteria; phylum Pseudomonadota; class Gammaproteobacteria; order Pseudomonadales; family Oleiphilaceae; genus Marinobacter. The sequence goes on along the minus strand of CAYMQO010000019.1, from coordinate 993 downwards.
CGGCACCGCCATGACGAACGTGGATTATGCGCCACTGGCGGAAATCATGGGACGGCTGCCCTGGGCGTCGGAAGTGTTCAACTGCAGCGCTCCGGATACCGGCAACATGGAGCTGCTGCACCGTTTTGCCACCGAGGAACAGTACCAAACCTGGCTGAAGCCGCAGCTGGACGGCACCATCCGCTCCTGCTTCGCCATGAGCGAACCGGATACGGCATCATCTGACGCCACCAATATCAGCACTACCATCCGTCGCATCGGCAATCAGTATGTGATTGACGGTCGCAAATGGTTTATCACCGGTGCTAACCACCCCCACTGCAAGTTCGCCATTGTCCTGGGGCGCTGCGATGACGGACCAGGGGGCAGCCGTCACGAGCAGCACTCCATGGTGATCGTGCCACTGGACACTCCCGGTGTCGAGATCGTCCGTAACATCCCCATCATGCAGCACCACTCGCCTGAAGGGCACTGTGAGATTGCATTCCGTAACGTCTGTGTGCCGGCGGAAAATCTGTTGGGCAGGCCGGGGCAGGGTTTTGCCATGGCCCAGGCCCGGCTGGGTCCCGGCCGGGTACACCACTGCATGCGCACCATTGGCCAGTGCGAGCTGGCGCTGGAAATGATGACCGAGCGCGCTCTGGAGCGCCGTACTTTCGGCAAGTTCCTCAGTGAATACGACAACGTCAGGGACTGGATCGCCGAATCCCGGCTGGAAATCGACCAGGCCCGCCTGCTGGTACTGCAGGCCGCCTGGAAGATGGACCAGTTCGGCAACCGGGCCGCGCAGGTGGATGTTTCTGCCATCAAACTGGTCGCGGCACGACTGCAGACCCGGGTAGTGGACCGGGCCATTCAGGTATTCGGCGCCATGGGCCTGACGCCCGACACGCCGCTGGCCTTCCTCTGGACCTGGGGCCGCGCTATGCGGTTTCTCGACGGCCCGGATGAAGTCCACCTGCGTACCGTCGCCCGGGCCGAAATCGAGAAAGC
>CAYMQO010000018.1:11597-15729 GCA_964392405.1 uncultured Marinobacter sp. | reverse complement strand
AGTGCGTCGAACGACCCGATGGCGATCTTCCTGACCGTTGGTCTGCTGGAGATCCTGATGAACGACATGCCCCTGGGGCTGGGTCTGCTGCAGCTGTTTGTCATGCAGATGGGCATCGGCGCCGTGGTTGGCCTGGCGGTAGGGTGGGCGTCAGTGCATGTCATTAACCGCATTCAGCTGGTCGCTTCCGGCCTGTACCCGGTGATGGTCGCCGCCTGCGGCCTGCTTGCCTTCGGCGTCGCCGCCAACCTGGGCGGTAGCGGCTTCCTGTCGATCTTTATTGCAGGGGTTATCGTTGGCAACAGTCAGTTTGTGTTCAAGCGCAGCACATTCCTGTTCCACGACGGTATGGCCTGGCTCAGCCAGATCACCATGTTCGTTATGCTCGGCCTGCTGGTCGACCCCTTATCGCTGTTTGAAGTATGGCTCGAAGGACTGCTGATCGCCCTGGTGCTGGTATTCCTGGCGCGCCCGGCGGTTGTGGTGCCGGTACTGAAACTGTTCGGCTTCGGAAACCGGGAAATCGCCCTGGTCTCATGGGTAGGCCTCCGCGGTTCTGTACCGATTATTCTCGCGATCTTCCCGCTTATTTTTGGCCTCGAACAAGCGCCGATTATCTTCAACGTGGTTTTCTTCGTTGTGCTCATCTCCGCCACGGTTCAGGGCTCGACACTGCCCTGGGTAGCCCGGAAACTGGGACTGACTGAGGAGCCCGAAGCACAGCCCGCGGCGACCCTGGAGATCACTGCCATCAGCGAGGTAGACGCAGAAATTGTTGAATACACCCTCGGAGACAATCCCCGCGCTGCCAGCCGGCTGCTGTCCCGGATGGCGTTACCCGACGGAACCGTGGTTGCCATGATCACCCGTGGCAACGAAGTTATCGCCCCGCGGGGCTCTACCCGTCTCTACTCGGGTGACCACCTGTTTGTGGTCCTGAAACCGGCGGTTCGCGCCTTCGTCGACTGTGTCTTCTCCGCAGCGCTGCAGGCCTTCGACGATGATGAACCCACCAAAGATCGCCTGTGGCTCAAGGGTAACACCCGGGTCGACGACGTCATGAGTTCCTACGGTATCTACCTCGGCGAAGAGGGCGAACTGACCCTGGACCAACTGGTAAAGCAAAAGCTGGGCGATGTCGAACCAACGGAAGGAACAGAGCTGCAAATCGAAGCCATGCGCGTGCGGATTGAGGCCATGATCGGGGTCCGTATCGCTACGGTTAGTCTGGCGCCGGTTGTTTGAGGGCTGGGGGAATTCAGGACTGGCGAGTGGTACCCCCGGCAGGACTCAAAAAAGTTATTAAGGTACTGATAAACAATTAAGTAAAAATAAAATACAGAAAAATGTACCCCCATTTGTACCCCCAGAATATTTTCTGTACCTGGGAGTGATTCCCAATTGAGTCGTTCCCGTAGAAAGCTATCTTGTGGTTGGCACATTGAAGTGGTGGGGCGCCAAACCAGATGAGCAAGGGGCTGGAACAGAGCCGGCCCCTTGCAGGTGATCTGTATTACAGCATTTTTTTCAGCTCGCCGTAATCCCCGTCCGTACGAAGCACCAGCGTGATATCGTTGTCGTTTCGATTGCGGAAGAACCATCCATGGTTACCGGTGAACGCAGCTTCCAGCTCGCCCTCGTCTTCCGGTACGCCCCGGCCTTTCTCGTATGAAATAGACTGACCATTGCCATCGCCGTGAGTATCGAAGTTAATGGGACCGCCCTCGGACACCCAAGAAAACTGAGCGACAGCACCTTCTTCCATTGTGAGTTTGAACTCAGTCCCTTCGCCAGGCGTAAGAACCACTCGCACTTCGTCCTGCCACTGTGGTTCAGAAGTTGCTAGTTCTGACGTTGACGCTTGTTGTTCTTCCTCGGCCACAGTTTCTGGCTCCGGGGCTGCTGCCTGAGTGGATTCTTCAGCTTCAGGTTGTCCTGCTTTGGTCTCCTGCTGATCACTCGGGGATTGCACGGCAACCATCTGCGCCTCCTCGTCAGCGGCGGCTTCATCAGCCAGTTGCTCCTTGATCTCGCCCATTTCGGTCAACCCCAGTGCCCGGCCAGCTCCGGTGGGGTCTATGCCATACTCTGCTGGCATGACGACGGTAACCAGCAGTACCAGAGCGACAATGGCTGCGATGATGGTGGATCGAATCAGCTTGGCAGTGCTGGGCAGTTCTTCACGTTTGGGTATATCAGTGTTGTACATTGCGAATCTCCAGAATCAGGCGACAAAGTAACCGGTGAGCTGATAGCCAAAGAGCAGGAAACCTGCGCTCATCATGGCCACGTTGGCGGTGTAGGCATGGCGGAAGAAGCCGTCGGTTTTTCGCCAGAAATTGATGACGATCAGGATCATGGCCAGGGCAATGAGTTGTCCGATTTCCACGCCCACGTTGAACGCGAGGAGGTTCGGGATCAGGCCGTCCGGCGAGATGTCGTATTCGATGATCTTCGTGGAAAGGCCGAAACCATGGAAAAACCCGAAGATCAGCGTGGCGGCTTTGGTGTTGGGCTGGAAGCCAAACCACCGCTGATAGGCACCAATGTTGTCCAGAGCCTTGTACACGATGGACAGACCGATGATTGCATCAATAATGTAGCTGTTGATGCCCACGTTGAAGTAGACGCCCAGCAACATGGTGGTGGAGTGCCCCAGCGCAAACAGGCTCACGTAGATCGCGATGTGCTGCATGCGGTAGAGGAAGAAGATGACACCCAGCAGGAACAACAGGTGGTCATAGCCGGTGACCATGTGCTTGGCCCCCAGATAGATGAACGCAATAAGGTTTATCCCGGTAATTTCCTGGATGTACCCCTTATCGCCCTGGGCGACAGCATGGGCCAAGACATCTGTGCTCAGACCCAGCAAGCCCAATGTCAGAAATATCCAGAAGAGACGACTGCCTGGGCCCGTGAAGGACACACAGCGGCAGCCGCCAGGTAAGCTTGGCAACATAAAGACTCCAATCGAATTTGTTTTCTCGGGCCGCGAAAGCGGCAAAAATCAAGCAGGAAGGAGTGCTTTGGGAGGGCGTTCCAGTCGGTAGCGCAAACTGCGAGGGGATTCACCAGCAAACGGCACCGGTTGCCGGAGAACGGTAAGACTTTGGGAAACCAGTGGTACCCCTACCTGGTCCACCGTCTCATGGGTGTGGTTTCCAGCGTCGTGGTGTAGTGACGATGCCTCTGGCTCTTCGTCAAAATCATGGTTGTGTCCATGCCCGTCATGACTTACAGAATGGTGGGTGAGTGCAGACTCCCCATCACCAGCTAACTCAGCCACGCCGTGAGAGAACGACTCGCCAATCGCCGAAAGTGACAACCCCGCCAATGCGAACAGCATGAGGAGCGTCGGAAGCAGTTTTCTTTGGTGGAGGGCCGAAATCATCAATCTCAGTGGGTCGAGCCGGTAGTTGGATTTCAACGAAGGCAGAGGATACCATCCCCCCATGGGGGATAGGAATTACACATGGTAAATGATCACAAGCATCAATCGCACCCGGACATTGTCAAACGCCTGAAGCGGGCCAGGGGCCATCTCGAAAGCGTGATTGGCATGATGGACCAGGGAAAACCCTGCCTGGAACTGGCGCAGCAACTTCACGCTGTGGAAAAGGCCATTCAGCAAGCCAAGCGCGTACTGGTACAGGACCACATTGAGCATTGTCTGGACGACGCCATCGGACAACTGGAGCCAGAGCAGCAGCGCCGCGTCGATGAATTCAAGGCAATCGCTCGGTATCTTTAACCCAGTTAGGGCCTAAACGGCGCTATTCCCGTTAGTCACACTGAAGAGTTTCCACCGTCACGTGGACCAGGGACTGGCAACGGGCCTGAATGCGCTCTTTGTAAGCAGAAGGTGATTCGGGCTGATGCGACACCACTGAGACAATGGCCGCATGGATGTCCGGGCCGATCGCCCACACATGTAAATCACTGACTTTGGTTTCACCGCCTTCAACAGCCTGCTTGACGGCTTCTTCCATGTCCTGATCCTGCTCGTCGAGAAGGACCTTGGAGGTGTCTCTTAGCAGTTGCCATGACCAGCGTGTCACCAGAACGGCCCCGATAATACCCATCATCGGGTCCATCCAGTTCCAGCCCGCATATTTACCAGCCAGAAGAGCAA
>CAYMQO010000018.1:0-11497 GCA_964392405.1 uncultured Marinobacter sp. | reverse complement strand
CCTGCGTTTTTCCTGGCATACGCGTACGCGAACGCGGCAATGCCCAAAGCAACCGCGTGGGACCCCATGTGCAGGCCATCGGCCAGCAACGCCATTGAGCCATATACGATCCCCGCCAGGATTTCCCAGACCATCATTGTCAGTGTCAGGCCAACCACAATGAGTGTTCGGGTCTCACCAGAGCGCTTCAGGTCCTGGCCGAAAGTGTGATCGTGTTGCCAGTGGTTCAATCGTTCGTGATGCACAGAAGACTTCCTGAGAAAAAAGCGGATGGCAGGTTTTGTAGCGATTAACTTATTTGGATCCCCCCGGGGGGGATAGGTAAATGCTACGCCAGCACGATGGCGGCCGCAAGTGAGGTGTCAGTTGCCTGACCGGCTGTCGAATCGATCTGAACCAGGGATTTCAACAACAGCAGTAAGACCTCCCGCTTTACTGGACGTGTAATGAACCTGTCCCTGATAACGCTCAACTATCGCGTGGACAATAGCCAGCCCCAGTCCATGACCAGGTGTTTGCTCGTCCAGCCTCAATCCTCGCGTGCCCAATTGTGACCGGGCTGTTTCTGAGACGCCGGCCCCGTCGTCGCTGATGATGATTCTTAACTGGCCTTGGTCTTCACCCAGCGTGAGCTCGACCCAGCGCGATGACCATTTGCCGGCGTTATCCAGCAAATTGCCAAGGATTTCGTTCAGGTCATGCTCCTCGACAGGCCAGCGATGGTGCTCTGGCATATCCGTTGATAGCTCGAAGGATTTATCAGGGTATAGACGGCCAAGCATCCACAGCAGGTCCCGGGCCTGTTTGATCGGACAGGCACTTTGGCCGACCTGTGGACCTGCAAACCGGCTTCGCCGCATTTCTGACTCCAACTGAGCATCTATGTCGTCGAGGCGCGACGCCATTTCCCGTCTCAGGTTCTCATCGAGCGGGCGGCTGGTGTCTTCCAGGATCTGTCTGACAGCCGCTATGGGCGTTTTCACACTGTGGGAAAGGTTGGCGAGGGCGTCACGGGAGCGTTCCAGTCGTTCATCCAGTGAATCCAGCAGCTGATTGAGTTGCCGGACGAGGGGCCGGAACTCCTCCGGGCCGTCTGCGTTAATACGGGAGATATCGCCTGACTGAAGCTTTTTCAGGCTCGCCTGAAGACCCACTACTGGCCGCAGGGCCAGAGTGATGCCCACCCATATGCTTCCGATCATCAGAATGACCAGTAAAACCGATACGACGGCAGTCCAGGTATGGAGTTCGGCCTGGCTCCGATGAAGCGCCTCCATATCCTCGGCAACAATGACTACGAAAGGATTTCCGTCGACCGTGAAAGCACGGCGATATCCAAGCATTTCGGAAGGCGCAGCGGGTACCTCAGCATCCCGGACTCTCACGGCTCCTTCCTGTTCGGACGAGAGCAACGGCCTCAACAGCGCTGTCCAGGTTTCCGGTGAAATGGACTGCCCGGACGGAGAGGCAATGGCGAAGGCGTGGTGGAACACTTCCTGGAAGTAGTCGCCGGTCTGGAGTGTATCAATTCGGCCGCCGGACTGGCGGATCTGGTGTTCCAGAAAAGCCACCTCGTCTTTCAGCCGGCTTTCTACAAAGTCCGTGGACATCCTCTCCAGCAAGGCCCCATGGATGATCCAGGCCAGCGCCATCAGGCCAATACCGGCCGGAATCAGCAGAATCAGGAGCATCCCCCTGACTGAGCGAGGTCTAGCGGCTATCGGCATCGAACAAGTACCCCTGACCACGACGGGTCTTTATGGTATCCGGACCCACCAGCTTCCTGAGCCGCCGCACATAGGCTTCGATAACATTCTCGCTGGGTGTGTCGTCGAGGCTGTATAGCTGGTCCAGAAGCTGTTCTTTCGAGAAAACCTGCCCGGGTCGACTCATCAGACAGCGGAGCAAACGGAATTCCGTACCGGTCAGGCTATGCTCGATGTCGTCACCGGCTCTTAACGTCTGGCGATTTTCGTCCAGCTCGAATTGGCCCACTGTCAGGGTGTCCATTATTCGGCCTTCGCTTCGCCGGATGATGGCGTGGAGTCGGGCAATCAGTTCTTCGGTCTGGAATGGTTTCGCGAGGTAATCATCGGCGCCAGCCTTCAGGCCATTGACCTTATCCTGCCAGTCTCCCCTGGCGGTCAGGATCAGCACCGGGAAGCTGACCTTATGCGTTCGCCACAGCCTCAGGACGTCCAGACCATTACCGTCGGGCAGGCCCAGATCAAGAATACCCGCCCGGTAACTTTCCTGCTGCCCGAGATGTCGAGCTTCTCGCACTGTATGGGCGGTATCCACGCTGAAACCGGCCTTTTCCAGCTGAACGCTTAGCCCGTTCGCCAGCAGAGGGTCATCTTCCACCAGAAGTAATCGCATTCCTGATCTGCCTTGCCAGTTTGTGAATCAAAGCCCGTCAGTGTTACTGCCCAAGCTGAATTGTGCCTGAACAAAAAATAATTCCGATTTTCAGCATGGATTCAGGTTGCTGAGCGATGGTAGCAACCGTTTCTGGATATTGCTCAATTTTTGAGTAAAACAACCCGGCCTCAAGGGCCAGACCTGTTCAGGGGAGAAGATAGATGAACGCATCAAAAAGCCTCTTTGTTGCTGCGACGCTCTCGTTGTCGGCGACTGTCCATGCCGCTGGATCCCATAGTGGGGGCCACGGTGGCAATTTCGGGGAGCCTGGCAAGGCGTCTGATGCCACCCGAACCATTAATGTGGAAATGTTCGACAACTATTACGAGCCGGAGTCGATCACGGTAAAAGCCGGGGACACTGTGCGATTTGTCGTCGAGAACAAGGGCGACCTGGTGCATGAGTTCAATATTGGCAACGCCGAGGCCCACGAGAGCCATCAGGAAGAAATGCAGATGATGGTGGAGCATGGCGTCATAAAGGGCGATCACATCGACCGTGAAATGATGAAAATGGACATGGGCGATGGTCAGACCATGGAGCACGACGACCCCAACAGTGTTCTGCTGGAACCGGGGGAGACCGGCGAGATCGTCTGGACGTTCAGCGAAGCAACGGCCCTTGAGTTTGCCTGCAACGTGCCAGGGCACTATCAGGCGGGCATGTACGGCGACATCGAATTCGAATAAAGCAGGTCTAACCATGAAGAAAGCTTGTCTGACCGCCATCCTGGCGGGGTTCGCTTTTTCGTCCGCAAGCGCAGGCGAATATGATATCTCGGTCGACCGGGTCCAGATTGATACCGGCGATTTCGTGAAGGAGGGTATCGGTTACAACGGTGCTTCTCCCGGGCCGGTGTTGCGATTCAAGGAGGGAGAAGAGGTCACCATCAACGTGACCAACAATCTCGACGAGATGACGTCCATTCACTGGCACGGGCTGATCCTGCCCTTTGAACAGGACGGTGTACCGGGTATCAGCTTTCCCGGTATCAAGCCTGGGGAGACTTTCACTTATCAGTTCCCGATTGTTCAGGCGGGCACTTACTGGTTCCACAGTCATTCGGGCTTTCAGGAGCCGAACGGCGCTTATGGCGCGATCGTGATCGAGCCGGAGGGCCGTGAGCCTTTCCGTTACGACCGGGAATACGTGGTGCAGCTTACCGACAAGCACCCGCACTCCGGCGACCGCATCATGCGTAACCTGAAGATGTCAGCTGACTACTACAATCGCCAGCAGCAGACGGTGGGGGAGTTCTTTGCCGAATCCGGTGAAAACGGCTTTCTGGCCACGTTGAAGGACCGGATGATGTGGGGCGATATGCGCATGATGAAAGCGGATGTCGAGGACGTTCAGGGCTTCACCGGGCTGATCAATGGCAAGGGGCCGGAGCAGAACTGGACTGGTTTGTTTGAGCCAGGCGAGCGCATCCGCCTGCGCTTTATCAACTCTTCGGCCATGACCTATTTCGACGTTCGCATTCCGGGCCTGGAGATGACTGTGGTGCAGGCGGACGGCAACAACGTTCAGCCGGTGAATGTGGATGAATTCCGCATCGGTGTGGCCGAAACCTACGATGTGATTGTCCACGTCAAGGACGAGAAAGCCTACACCATTTTCGCCGAATCTATGGGCCGCTCAGGCTTCGCCCGGGGTACCCTGGCTCCGGAGGAGGGCATGACGGCGGAAGTTCCCGAGCTGCGTGAAGCACCACGGCTGACCATGGCGGATATGGCCGGGCATATGGATCATGGGGATATGGAAGGCATGGACCACAGCAGCATGGATGGCCAGGATGACAACGGCGACACGAATGAAATGGACCACAGTGCCATGGGCCATGGCTCCATGAATCACGGTGAAAACCGCTCACTACCGGAAGACCCCTTCTATGCGAGAGGCAGCGGGCTTGTGCCGACCGCAAGCAACGGTGGCAAGTTCCTCTCCTATTCGGATCTGAAAGCACAGAAGCCTCTTTACGAGGACCGTGAGCCAACCCGTGAGATCGAGCTTCGCCTCACTGGGAACATGGAGCGCTACGAGTGGAGCATCAACGGCGTCAAGTATGAAGATGCAGACCCCATCGTTTTGCAATACGGTGAGCGGGTGCGCTTCAAGTTCGTCAACGAAACCATGATGACTCACCCCATGCACCTGCACGGTATGTGGTCGATCCTTGACGTGGGCGAAGGCAAATGGAACCCCCTCAAGCATGTTGTCAGTGTTGCGCCCGCTACTACCGTTTACATGGAAACGGAAGTGGACGCACCTGGAGAATGGGCCTTCCATTGCCACCTGTCATACCATGCGGCCTCTGGCATGTTCCGCAAGATCGTGGTCGAGGGCGGCCCGGAAAACCCAGTAGCCGAAGGAAGCGATATCGAAAAACAGGGAGGTGAGTCATGAGCCGACTGATGCTGGCTATAGGGGGCCTGGCGCTGGGCGTGACTGTAGTAACCGCTCCAGCTTTTGCCCAGGAAGATCCCGCCAAGAAAACCCAGACGGCGAAAAACTTCTGGGGCGTGTCTGTTGAAAAGCTGGAGTACCGCTACAGTGATTCGGATGAGGAGCTGGCGGTCGTTGAAGGCGATGCCTTCTATGGTACTGATGAGCTCAAGTTCCGCTGGCTGTTCGAAGGCGAGTGGGAAGAAGCCCACAACGCCTGGGAAACCCTGGAAAACCAGTTTGTGGCACAGACGCCAATCTCGGACTTCTGGGACGCCAAGGCGGGTATCCGTGTGGACACACCGGAAGGACCGGATCGGGTCTATGGTGTAGTGGGACTCACTGGCCTGGCACCTTACTGGTTCGAGGTGGACACCAACCTGTACGTCAGTGACGAAGGTGATGCCTCCGCTGACTTTGAGGCGGAGTACGAACTGCTACTCACCAACTACTGGATCGTTTCGGCGACGTTTGAGGCGGACGTGGCGTTCTCGGAAGACCGGGAGATTGGTGTTGGCAAAGGCCTCAATTCCACCGAAACCGGCCTGCGGCTGAGTTATGACCTGATCGATCGGGCCTTCTCACCCTATGTCGGTATCGTCCATGAACGAAAATACGGTGACACGGCCGACCTGGCCAGGGATTCCGGCGGCGGCACCGAAGACTGGTTTGCCGTCGTGGGGGCCCGGCTGATGTTCTGACTGACATCTTTTGATCCTGATCAACGGGGGCACAATCGGCTGACGGATTGTGCCCGTTTTCAGCCAGGATTCAGATTCATGGTCTTTACTGAAGAGGACGCAGCTTGATGCAGATTCAAAGGAGGATCTCATGAACAGATTTACCCGGTTGATCGCTTGCTCAATTCTCGTGTCAGCTCCGTTGATGGTCGTTGCCCAGGGTAACTCCGGAGGAATGCAGCGCGGGGGGATGATGAATCAGGAACAAATGCAGCAGATGCAGGAAAACATGTCGCAGATGCAGGAGCTGCGACAGCAAATGCGCAACGCGGACTCGGATAACGAGCGTGAGCGTTTGAGGGACCAGCATATGGAGCAGATGCATCAGCACATGGATATGATGCGTGGCGGTATGATGGGGCAAGGCCAGGGCATGATGGGACAGAGCCAGGGCCAGGGACAAGGCATGATGAGAAATGGCCAGGGCCGGAGCGATAATCAGGGCGAAAAGGCGACTGGCAAGTCCCAGCAGCCCCGTGCTGGTGCCGATATCAGTATGGAGCAGCGCCTGGAAAGTATGGAAAGCCGTATGGACCAGATGCAGCTTATGATGGAACAGATGTTGGGGCATATGGAAAGTAACCGCGGCCCACGCTGATTCAGTCGGCCAGCCGCGCTGGTGTTCACGCTACATGGCCCGGTTCACTGGAGCCGTGATCCGATATCTTTCACGGATACCGGGCCATTCAGATTCCAGGAGGTTGCATGACCAAGGAGCAGGATCGATCTACCCAATATGAAAAAGGCAGTCTGACTCTCCCAGGGACGGTAATGCTGGGTACCGGCGTCATGATAGGCGCCGGCATTTTCGCGCTGACCGGACAGATGGCCCAGATGGCTGGGGTGCTGTTCCCGTTGGCGTTTCTTGCGGCAGCCGTAATCGTCAGCTTCAGTGCCTATTCCTACATCAAGATTTCCAACACCTGGCCATCGGCAGGCGGGATTGGCATGTATCTGCACAAGGCTTACGGGAACCGCCTGCCAACCGCCTTCAATGCCTTACTGATGTACTTCTCGATGGTCATCGCCCAGAGCTTTCTGGCCCGTACCTTTGGTTCCTACACCATGCAGCTCTTTGGAGGCGATGAAAGTGGCCGGATGGTGCCGGTCCTCGGTGTCGCGCTCATCCTCGTGGCGTTTCTGATCAACCTGCTCGGCAACCGGATGATCCAGGGAGTCGCCTCGTTCATCGGGATACTGAAAATTGGAGGCATACTGATCTTCGGTCTTGTCGGCGTCTGGATCGCCGATTCAATATCCGTGGACTTCTCGAAACCTGGAGAGAGCGGGACTATTGGTAATTTCCTGGGCGCAACCGCACTTGGCATTCTGGCATTCAAGGGCTTTACCACGATTACCAATAGCGGCTCTGAAGTCCGAGACCCCAAAAAGAATGTCGGTCGCGCCATTGTTATATCCATCGCTGCCTGCGTGGTGATCTATACCCTGGTGGGATTCGCGGTGGCCAGCAACCTGTCACTGGCAGAGATCATCGAAACGCAGGATTACTCCCTTGCGGCTGCTGCGCGTCCCGCCCTTGGCCAATACGGCGTCTGGTTTACGGTCGCCCTTGCCATGATGGCCACAGCGGGCGGTATTCTGGCCAGCGTGTTTGCGGTGTCCCGTATGCTGGCGATGCTGACGGAAATGAAGTTGGTCCCCCACCGGCATTTTGGTATGCCCGGCAGTATCCAGAAGCACACCCTCGTCTATACCGTGGTCCTGGGCCTGATCCTGACCGCCTTCTTTGACCTCTCACGAATTGCTGCACTGGGTATCGTGTTTTACCTCATCATGGACATTGCCATTCACTGGGGGGTGCTGCGTTACTTGCGAGACGAGGTCAAGGCAAAGGCGTGGGTGCCGACCGTGGCCATTGTGCTGGACCTGCTGGCACTGGGCGGCTTTGTCTGGGTGAAACTCAATACCGACGCCTTTGTGATCGGCGTGGCGGTCGGTGCCATGATCGCGATTGCGGTTGCCGAGCTGGTGTTCCTGAAAAAGTCACCGGAGTCGGCTCAGTCGGAACACGACGAGCGCGAGGTTCATGAACACCATTAACCGGCTCAGCATTTGTGGAGGTTAGTACCATGATGGGAAATAACATGTTCGGAAATACCATGTGGGCCGGCCATTGGCTGTGGATGCTGGTGATTGCCATCGTGGTGGTCATTCCGGCCTGGAGACTCTGTCAACGCACGGGGTACCCGGGTTGGATGGGCCTCCTGGTACTGATTCCCATGGTCAATCTGGTCCTGCTTTACTTCATTGCGTTTGCGGACTGGCCCGCCGATAAAACCGGAGATAGAGATGGCTGAGCGCGAGCATGCCCATGCACACGGTCACCCAGACCGCGATGAATCCAGCGAACACGCTGTTAAGGACCCGGTATGTGGCATGGCAGTGGATCCGCATAAGACGGAACATCGGAGTCAACATGCGGGCAAGACCTGGTACTTCTGTTCGTCGGGCTGCCAATCCAGGTTTGATGAAGATCCGGAACGCTATCTGGGAGAAGAATCGAAGAAGTCGGAGGATGTAGCTCCAGGCACCATGTATACCTGCCCCATGCACCCGGAAATACGCCAGCTGGGGCCGGGGGATTGCCCAATCTGCGGGATGGCTCTGGAGCCCGAGCAGGTGAGTCTTGACGACGGCCCCTCGGCAGAGCTCACAGACATGACTCGCCGGTTCTGGATCGGTCTTGTGCTGACACTACCCGTACTGGTGTTGGAAATGGGGGGCCATCTTCTCGGGCTCGACCATATCGTGGCGCCTCAGACCTCCAACTGGATTCAACTGCTATTCGCCACCCCTGTGGTTCTCTGGTGTGGCTGGCCTTTCTTCGTCAGGGGCTGGAAATCCGTCATCAGCCGTAACCTGAACATGTTCACTTTGATTGCCATTGGTACCGGGGTGGCACTGATCTACAGCCTTGTGGCGACCCTTGCACCACAGGTGTTTCCGGAAGCCTTCCGGCAGGGCGACGGTTCAGTCGCAGTGTACTTTGAGGCGGCTGCAGTCATCGTCGTCCTTGTACTTCTGGGACAGGTACTGGAACTGCGGGCGAGGGAGAAAACCTCCGGCGCTATCAAAGCCCTTTTGGACCTGGCCCCCGCCACGGCCAGGAGACTGGATGATGACGGCAGTGAGTCGGACGTTTCCCTGGACCAGGTTAGTGTTGGTGACCGCTTGAGGGTGCGCCCCGGTGACAAGGTGCCCCTGGACGGAGAGGTGCTTGAGGGTAGTTCTAACGTGGATGAATCCATGGTAACTGGTGAACCCCTGGCGGTAAGCAAGACGTCTGGTGACCAGGTCATCGGTGGCAGTATCAACCAGCAGGGCAGTTTCATCATGAGGGCCGACAAGGTCGGACGGGATACCATGCTCTCCCAGATAGTGCAGATGGTGGCCAGTGCCCAGCGCAGTCGTGCCCCGATCCAGGGACTGGCCGACAAGGTGGCAAGTTACTTTGTCCCTGCCGTGATCCTGATCGCCATTATTGCCTTTATCGCGTGGTCATTATTGGGCCCAACTCCTCCCATGGCCTTTGGCCTGATTGCGGCTGTCAGCGTTCTCATAATTGCCTGCCCCTGCGCACTGGGTTTGGCAACCCCCATGTCCATTATGGTCGGTGTCGGGCGGGGCGCCCAAAGTGGCGTTTTGATCAGGGATGCTGAAGCCCTGGAGCGTATGGAGAAGGTCGATACCGTTGTCGTGGACAAAACCGGCACATTGACCGAAGGCAAGCCTCAGGTCACCACGCTCGTTCCGTCTGAGGGGTTCACCGAGGAAGAGCTGATGCGCTATGCCGGTGGATTGGAGAAGGGCAGCGAGCATCCATTGGCCCATGCCATTCTCGACAAGGCCAAAGCCATGGGGCTGAAGCTTCCGGATGCCGAGGATTTTGACTCCCCGAATGGTAAGGGGGTAACGGGTAAAATTGACGGCAAGCAGGTGTTGATTGGTAATCGCCTGCTGATGGAGAGCGAAAATGTAGATACAGCGAGCTCTGAAGAAAAGGCGGACCAACTGCGAAAGGACGGAGCCACCGTGATATTTGTGGCAGTGAACCAGAAAATCTGTGGTTTGCTCGCTATCGCCGATCCGGTCAAAGAGACCACGGAAGCCGCCATTTCTGCCCTGCAGAAAGAGGGCATCCGGGTGGTCATGCTGACGGGTGATAACCGAACGTCCGCCGAAGCAGTAGCCCGTAAACTGCACATTGATGAAGTAGAGGCCGAGGTGCTGCCGGAAGACAAGGGCAGGATTGTCCAGCGACTGAAAGACGAAGGTCGCGTTGTGGTCATGGCCGGCGACGGGGTCAATGACGCCCCGGCCCTGGCGACGGCGGATGTTGGCGTGGCTATGGGCACCGGCACCGATGTGGCCATCGAAAGCGCCGGCATTACCCTGTTGCGGGGCGACTTGATGGGCATTGTGGAAGCACGTCGCTTGTCGCTGGCCACCATGCGCAATATCCGGCAGAACCTGTTTTTCGCTTTTATTTATAACTCTGCTGGTGTTCCGATTGCGGCGGGTGTTCTGTATCCGTTTTTTGGTATCTTGCTGTCACCAGTTTTTGCAGCAGCGGCCATGTCGCTGTCATCGGTCAGCGTGATCGTGAATGCGCTGCGTTTGAGGATGATTAAGCTGGGAGCGAAGTGATAACACAGCGGGTCGTTGGCGATAGGTATGTCGAACACGACCCACCGAGGCGGCCGTTCCGCCACTGATAGGAATTGAAGGATAGGGTGATGCCTGGATCGGTGTGGCTGTTTGGCGGAATCATCGTGCCACTACTGTGACAGGTCACCGCAGCAGACGCTCCACCATCAGCTACAGCATTGCCCTTCCGACTGCACGGGTGGACAGGGCACGGAACCGTACGAACAGAAGATGCAACAATCCCCGGGGTTGGGCTTCAGCAGCGTCTTACAGCCCCTGCACTCGTAAAAATACTGGCACGCGTCGGTAGGCATGTCTTCAGTTTGCTGATGGCCACATGAGGGACAGGTGACAGTGGACTCGGTAAGGTACTGGATCATTGCTTGCTCCGTTGCCCATTAGTGATCGCCCGTTCGCGGAACACCCCGACCGGGAACACCAAGACTGAGGTATACCTTACCCCAGCTGCCCAAGCACGGGGAATGCTGACAGCATCCAGGACGCAAAGCGTGTCATCTGGCCGGTAATCACCATCACTCCCATGATAACCAGCACCACACCCGCGAGCACCCGCAGGTGACGGCTCCAGCGGCTCAACCAGCGCACGCGCTTACGGAAATGCTCGATCGACAGGGCAGTGACCAGAAATGGCACGGCCAGCCCCAGCGAATAGACCGCAAGATACAGCATGCCCGCTTCCGCATTGGCGTGAGTTGAACTGAGCGCCAGTATGGCCCCCAGGATTGGTCCTATGCAGGGTGTCCAGCCGATGGCAAACGCCACACCTAGCAGGAAGGATGCCGTCGGGCGTCCCCCTTCCAGGGCCTGCCCAAGGCGCCAGTCCCGTTGCAGGGCCGGCATACTCCACCAGCCCAGCATGAACAGTCCCATCAGCACAATGAGCACGCCGGCAACCAGGGTGGCCTGCTGCCGGTAGCCCATGAGCCACTGACCCACCAGACTCGCACTCGCGCCGAGGGCCACGAACACCAGACTGAAACCCAACACAAAGCAAAGGCTCAGCCAGAACGCCTTCAGACGATTGACGCTGTCGTTGACCGCCCCGCCGCTTACCACAGACAGGTAACCAGGAACCAGGGGCAGCGTACACGGGGAAAAGAAGGACACCAGGCCGCCCATAAAGGCGGCCATGATGCCCCAGGTTGCCAGGTCTGGCATCATCAGTACTCGTAACGCTTGACACTTTCCGCGCGGCCGCCGGC
>CAYMQO010000017.1:7918-15773 GCA_964392405.1 uncultured Marinobacter sp. | reverse complement strand
GCGGGGCTGATGCTCAGGAGTCTGCTCGGGGGGCGCAGGCTCGCTGGCAGTTGCCGCAGGAGAAAGCGTTATAAGTACAGGAATCAGCCAGCGAAGGAGAGGAGGGAACATGAAGATGCCCTGTATTTACCGTTTAAACGGCCTGCAAAACGTCTGGCCGTAGAGCTCAGGTCACCAACCCTATACCGATTGGGCCCGTTGGAATCCGCAAGGCTGCGGCCTTAACCCCAGCGCCAGCGCGTCCGCCGAGCATGAAGCGGAGGTCGATTGTTGCGTGTTTCGCTCTGCGAATCAAGACTCGGACGAAAGAGAGCAAGTGATCACGCAGACCACATACTTCTTTAGCGATATAGACACCGGCAAGAGAGATGGGGGAGCTCCGGGGAGTAGTGTCGCCCCCCGGAGTCAGGACTTACCGCAGTTTGGACAGCTTGCGTTTGGCCTCCTCAGCCAGTTCACCTTCCGTTTTCGCCACCTGGTTGTAGTAAGCAGCGGCCTTATTGGAATCCCCCTGATGTGCGGCGATGTCACCGAGTCTCAGGTAGGCAATGGATGTGGGAACCACCTGTGCGGAGGCTTCCAGGTCGGCTTGTGCACCCTGAACGTCGCCGTGTTCCAGCCGGTTCAGTCCGCGGTAGAGGCGGTAGCTGAACATTTCAGGATAAAGCTCAACAGCGCGGTTAAAGTCGGCTTTGGCCTTGTCCGGATTGTTCATCGCCTCGTGGAGACGGGCACGGGTCGCATGGAAGGCAGCTTCATTCGGAGCCAGCTTCAACGCCTGGTTCACCTTGTTCAGTGCACCGTCGTAGTCACCCTCACCGGCCAGCTTGAGAGCCTCATCGTGAAGGTCGTAGGCCGGTTGCAGGCGCTTCGCCTCGGCGATCATCTTCTGGTAGCGGTCCCGGTTGCGAACGCCGCCGGTGCCCAGTTCCTGCGCCAGGCGCCGGTTTTCATCAACGCGCTTTTGGGATGGAGGGTGTGTTGCGAAAAGGCCGTCTAGGAAGCTGGACGAACGCCCTTCGGAAAGCTGCAGGAACAGTTCCTGAAGTTCGACCGCCCCCTGAGGGTCATAGCCGGCCTCCACCATATACTCGATACCGTAGCGGTCGGACTCCAGCTCGTGGGCCTGACTGTACTGCGACAGGGCCATCTGGCCGCCCACGGCGGCGCCGCCCATAATCAGTCCGCCCCATTCATTATCGCCCAGGGCCAGACCCAGACCGGCCATGCCGGCGCTCAGCAGCATACCCTGTTGCATGCGCTGAACACTGTGGCGGGCAGCTGCGTGGACAATCTCATGACCAAGTACCGATGCCAGCTGGGCTTCGTCATCGAGCTTTACCAAAAGGCCCCGGTTAATGGCGATCTTGCCCCCCGGCAGGGCCCAGGCGTTAGGCACGCTGCTGTTCAGTACGGCGAATTCGTAGGGCAGGTCCGGCCGATCGCTGACTTCAGCAAGCTTGTTGCCGACTTCCTGGATATACACCGTGAGCTCGGGGTCAAGGTAGAAGCGGCCACCCTGGGTCTGAATAGTCGGCGTATAATGTTCCTGACCGAGCTGACGTTCCTCGTTCTCGCCGATCAGGGATAGCTGTGATTTCCCGGTTACCGGATTAACGGCGCAACCACTGGCCAGCATAAGTGCAGCCAGCACGGGCACAATCGCCATTCGCGGCCGGGTAAAAGACAGTTTCTTCACGTAGGTCTCCTTGCCTGTGTTTTTTTAAGTGTGCCCCGGGCATGCTTCAGGAACACAACGGTTATCATACCGGAATATGTCGCGTCCGGAAGGCGTTGAGTAGGTAGTTTCCCCCTGAAGAGGTAGACAATATACGGTATGATTCGCACGTTTTTTTACGGATAACAGGACCGTTATGACCGACGTTACGACTGATAAGATGCTTATGGACCGGGTCGGCCGGTTCATTGACATACTCAACCAGGCCCGCGACCTGGGGTTGACGGTAGCGGACGCGCAGCGGGATCAGCTTACCCTGTGCCTGCCTTATAGCGAAAAGATTATTGGCAACCCGGAGACCGGCGTAATCCATGGCGGCGCCATAACCACACTGATGGATACAACATCGGGCTCAGTGATGGTCTGCGCGCTGGAAGAGTTCGAACTGTGCCCTACCCTGGACCTGCGGGTAGATTACATGCGCCCGGCGGAGCCACATAAACCGGTGTATGCCCGCGCCGAAATTCGCAAAATGACCCGCAATATCGTCTTCACCCGCTGCGAGGCGTTTCAGGATGACGGCGAGATTGTCGCCACCTGCGTCGGGACCTTTATGCGCCTGGGCAAGGACGCTACGCCCAAATCCTACCGCGACCTGATCATGGGGACAGACCAGTGACTTCCGCCGATATTCTACGTGAGACCCAGCAAACCGGAGACTTCACCCGGCTTCTGGCCAGCATTCCCTACGCCGGGCATATCGGCCTGCAATGCGACCGCTTCGGCGACGACCTGATTTTCCGACTGCCCCGCAAGGAAGCCAACCTGGGCAACCCCATGCTGCCCGCTATTCATGGCGGAGTGATCGGCGGTTTTATGGAGGTTTCTGCGGCGATCTACCTGATGATGTCCCAGGACACCTTTCGCATACCCAAGATTGTCGATTTTTCCCTGGATTACCTGCGGGCTGGCCTGGACCGGGAAACCTACGCGGAATGTCATCTCACCCGGCAGGGCAACCGTGTGGCCAACGTCATGATCAACGCCTGGCAGAAGTCCCGGCGTGAACCCATTGCTACTGCCCGGGCCCATTTCCTGCTGGAAAAGTAAGCCGGGGCCGGGCTTGAAATGGACGCCTCAATCCCCAGATTAACTCCACGCCATGAATAACCTGTGCCTGAGCGTCAGCCGCCGCTGGGCACGGAACGTTTTATCTGACATTCAGCAGGAGATACCGCGCCATGACGGTTGAAACCGGTAAAGAAACCCTTGGCTTTCAGACCGAGGTGAAGCAGCTGCTTCACCTGATGATCCACTCCCTGTATTCCAATAAGGAAATCTTTCTGCGGGAGCTCATCTCCAACGCTTCCGATGCCGAAGACAAGCTGCGCTTTGCCGCCCTCAAGGACGACAGCCTGTACGAAAATGACCCGGAGCTGAAAATCCGTCTGGATTACGACAAGGATGCCGGCACCATCACTATTACGGATAACGGCATCGGAATGTCCCGGGACGATGTCATCCAGAACCTGGGCACGATTGCCCGCTCAGGCACGGCTGAGTTCCTGAAGCAGCTGTCCGGGGATGAAAAGAAAGACAGCCGGCTGATTGGCCAGTTCGGGGTGGGTTTCTATTCGGCGTTCATCGTGGCCGACCGGGTAGAAGTGTATACCCGTCGCGCCGGTGCCCCGGCCTCTGAAGGCGTGCGCTGGGAGTCCAGCGGTGATGGCGAGTTCACCATTGAGAACGTGGAGATTGAAAATCGCGGTACCCGGATTGTCCTGCACCTGAGAAAGGACGAGAAAGAGTTTGCCGACGGCTGGCGCCTGCGCAGTCTGGTCAAGAAATACTCGGACCACATCTCGTTCCCGGTGGTGATGAAATCCGAATCTGACGACGAGGACAAGAAGGACGAAGAGGAGACCGTCAACGACGCGACGGCTCTGTGGACGCTGCCACGGAACGAGGTCAAGGACGAGGACTACAAGGAATTCTACAAGCACATCGCCCACGACTTTGAGGACCCGCTCACCTGGTCCCACAACAAGGTGGAAGGCAAGCTGGACTACACCAGCCTGCTGTATATCCCCAAGCGGGCGCCGTTTGATCTGTATAACCGGGAAGCGCCCCGGGGACTGAAGCTGTATGTCCAGCGGGTGTTCATCATGGATGACGCTGAGCAGTTCCTGCCCCTGTACCTGCGCTTCGCCAAGGGCGTCATCGATTCCAATGACCTGTCACTGAACGTCTCCCGGGAAATTCTGCAGAACGACAGCACCGTGGACTCCATCCGCAGCGCGCTGACCAAGCGGGTGCTGGATATGCTCTCGAAGCTGGCGAAAAAGCAGCCGGAAGAGTATCAGACCTTCTGGGATGAGTTCGGTACGGTCATTAAGGAAGGCCCCGCCGAGGACTTCAGCAACCGGGAGAAAATCGCTGGCCTGCTGCGTTTTGCGTCTACCCATACCGGCGACAGCGCGCAGAATGTGTCACTGGATGATTATATCGGTCGCATGAAAGACGGGCAGAACAAGATCTATTACATCACCGCCGACACCTTCAAAGCGGCCAGCTCCAGCCCGCATCTTGAAGTGTTCCGCAAGAAAGGCCTTGAGGTGCTGATCCTGTCAGACCGGATCGACGAATGGATGATGGGTTACCTCAACGAATACGACGGCAAGCAGTTCCAGGATGTTGCCCGCGGAGACCTGGACCTGGGCGAAGTCGAGTCTGAGGAAGACAAGAAGCACCAGGAAGAGGCCGCGAAAGAACACAAGGACCTGCTGGAGCGGATCAAGACCGCGCTGGAAGACCAGGTTCAGGACGTTCGCGTGACCAACCGCCTGACCGATTCGCCGGCGTGCCTGGTGGTGGGTCAGTTCGATATGGGTGCCCAGATGAAGAAGATCATGGAAGCGGCCGGGCAGAAGGTGCCCGAGAGCAAGCCGATCTTTGAAATCAACGTGGATCATCCCCTGGTTCAGCGTCTGGAAAGCGAGCAGGGCGAAGAGCGCTTCAACGAACTTTCTGCAGTGCTGTTTGACCAGGCGACTCTGGCCAGTGGTGAGCAACTGAAAGACCCGGGCGCTTATGTCAGCCGCCTCAACCGTCTGCTGCTGGAGCTGGCGAACTAACCCGCCAAGCCAAGCGCCAATGCAGCAGATCACAGTGGACATCCAGATCAGCCCCGATGAGTGGATCAAGCTCTACCAGGGGGTTGCCCGGGATGTCCACACACGGGCCCGGGACGGACGTTCGGTCCGTTTCCCGGCCCGGATCCTGTCCCGCTTCTATCTCCGCGATGGCATTCGCGGCAGTTTCCGCATTGTTTTCGATGGAGCCGGCAAGTTCCATTCCATCGAACGTCTGTAGCTACCAGTCTGATTCCCATCTGGCGTGTTCACCGATCGGGAGGGACAGCTGACCAACGACT
The DNA here is from genome assembly GCA_964392405.1 of uncultured Marinobacter sp. Classification (GTDB taxonomy): domain Bacteria; phylum Pseudomonadota; class Gammaproteobacteria; order Pseudomonadales; family Oleiphilaceae; genus Marinobacter. Next base: position 10,662 of record CAYMQO010000017.1, on the reverse strand, counting down.
TCTTAGGGCCGTCAGCCAGTACCTCGCCGGGTGTCCCTATCCGGAAGATACCCGGATACCATCTTCCTGTGCGATTGCTTACAATTCCTTCCGCCTGATTGCTGGCCCACACTCATCTTGCTGAAATCCTGACCTCCGGAGCCTCCATGCGAATTATCCTTGCCCCCATGGAAGGGCTGGTTGACGCGCCGATACGCGAAACCCTGACCCGGGTTGGCGGTATTGACCGCTGCGTGACGGAATTTATCCGCGTGACCCAGGGCATGTTACCGCCCCGGATCTTCTACAAGTTCGCCCCGGAATTGAACAATGGCGCGCTGACCGGCGCGGGAACCCCGGTTGCCGTGCAGTTACTGGGCTCAGATCCGGAGATGATGGGGCGACACGGTGCGAAGGCCGTGGAGCTGGGGGCAGGGCAGGTGGACATCAACTTTGGCTGCCCCGCGAAAACCGTCAACCGGCATAAGGGCGGTTGCGTTCTTATGCGGGAGCCGGAGCGGATGTATGAGATCGCCGCCGCGCTGCGAAAGGCGGTGCCTGCTGCCATTCCGGTCACCGCAAAAATGCGTCTCGGATACGACGACCGGTCCATGGCCGTTGCTTGTGCCCGGGCTCTGGAAGCGGCCGGGATGGCGGAAATTGTCATTCATGCCCGCAGCAAGGTGGACGGTTACCGGCCGCCGGCCTATTGGGATGAAATCGCCCGGGTACGGGATGCGGTCAGAACCCATATTATCGCCAATGGCGAGATCTGGACTGTGGCCGACTACTGGCGATGTCGGGAAGTGACCGGCTGTGACGATGTGATGATCGGCCGCGGCCTGATCGCCCGCCCGGACCTGGCGCGCCGTATCAAGGCCAGCCAGAACGGCGAGGAAGACGTCCCCATGACCTGGCCGGAAGTGATTCCCCTGGTCTCGGACTATGCCGCAGCACTGCAGACCCGGCTGGGCGACCGCTTTGTCACCGGGCGTCTGAAGCAGTGGCTCAACTATCTTCGTCAGGGCTTTCCGGAGGCGGAGCAGATCTGGCCCACGGCCCGCAAACTGAAGGAAGTCAGCGCATTCATGGCCTGCCTGGACAACACCCGCAAGGAGGCGGCGTGACACGGCTTATCTGTCCGCAGTAGTGACGGACAGGCGATTAAGGTATGCTGAGCCGATCCGGGATACATCAGCCGGGACAAGGAGTTAAAATGCGAATTCTCATTGCGTTGATTATTGGTCTGAGCATGGTGGTGTCCGCGTCGCTGTTGCGCGACGGTCTGACCCAGATGCGAACCGGAGACCGGTTTGTCACGGTAAAGGGCATGGCCGAACAGGAGGTCACCGCTGACCTGGCCTTGTGGCCGATCCGCTTTGCCGCCACCGGTGAGACCCTGGATCAGGCCCGTGAGCAGGCCCGTCAAAGCCGGGAAGGGGTGATGGCGTTTCTCAAGCTGCAGGCCATACCCGGCGATGCGGTTGAGCTGCAGCGGCTGGACGTTGTGGACTCCGGGGCCAATCCCTACCAGACCGACACCGGTACTCGCAAATTCATCATTACCCAGGTGCTGATGGTTCGCTCCACGGATGTGGAGAAGGTGCGCCAGGCAGCCCAGAACGTCAGCGACCTGGTGGATTCGGGGGTGATCCTGTCCTCTGACTACGGTCCCACCGGTCCTACCTATCTGTTCACCCGGCTGAACGATATCAAGCCGCAGATGATCGCTCAGGCTACCGCTGCCGCTCAGGAATCAGCACAGCAGTTTGCCCGCGACGCCGATGCGGAGCTGGGCGGACTGCGCAGGGCCAATCAGGGGGTCTTCCAGATTCTGGCCCGGGACCAGGCCCCCGGTGTGATGGCGGAACAGCAGCCCGTCAAGACAGTAAGGGTGGTCTCCACATTTGATTACTATCTGAAATAACCCGGCTTGATGATTTCCCTCCAGCCCGTCGGTTACTACCCGCCGGGCTGAATATTCCGCTGTGCACCGGGTCACAGCGGACATACCTCAGCAACGTAATTTTGCCGCAGACGCTGCGAAAGCCCCGTTTATGAAAGTTTAACTTGGCGGTTCCCAGGCCTCGTGACAGCTTGCTCCTGTCGTAGTGAATGATCATTCCGCGCCCTGCTGACCGAAGGTCGGTTGGGCCAATCGAGGCTACAAGGAGCCAATCTATGGACGGTCTACGCTGCGTTTTCGTCTGGACGCCAATTCGTTCCTGGAGCGGGGGGACATCCGCGCGGTGGTCGTGACCGGTGAGTCTGACACCGGCTGTACTACTGACTGTGGCGGACCTGATCCGGACCCGGATCCCGGTGAGCCACCAGTAACCGCCGGCGCGACCATCATCCCGGACTCCACCTGGACCTGCGGCATGGCGGGAGGAATTCCGGATCCTGCCACGGGCGAGCTGCTGTTCCGTACCCGGTTGCCGGTCAACGATATCCTCGAGGTGGGGCAGACGCCTTATGGTGAGCGGACGGTCCTGCCGGTGGCCGGGGCGCGCCTGACCGATACCAGCAATGGCCTCCAGGGCAGTATTCTGCCGGGCTCACTGGACTTCGACCTGACCCTGCCCAGCGGGGCCCGGGAGCACGAGAGCCGCTATACCATCGAAGCCCGGAACGGGGATCTGATCTATATGCGCAACTGCGGCGTTGCAGACGGTGACACCACCCGTTTTGTAGCAAGGTTTGAAGCGCCCCAGCGCAGTGATTATCGTTGGCTCCATGAAGGAGTCTACGTGGGCGTTCGGGAA
>CAYMQO010000017.1:2502-7818 GCA_964392405.1 uncultured Marinobacter sp. | reverse complement strand
AGTGTCCGTCCGTGGCGCCGGGCTCCCGGGAGGGAAGCCAGGTGATGCAGGCCAGGGTGGGTATTGGCGGTTTCCAGTCCGTGGGTGAATCCCGCGATGGATCCCGTCGGATCATTCCCATCACGGGCGGCAGCTTCTCAGGGAACGTGTCAGGCTCGGTCAACCCGGGCGGTGCTGACTATCAGCTGACCGTTGGCGGTGACCTGACCCTTGAGGCGCGCTATACCCTGCGCACCAACGACGGCGAGCTTATCGTGGTCCGTAACTGTGGCGACTACCGCAGTGGCGATCTTACCCTGCCATTGTTTGAAGCACCCACTGCCAGCCGCTACGACTGGATGAACCACACCGACTTCGTGGGTACCATCACACCGGGCCTGCGGCGGGTGACCATTACGGTATTTGAACGTCGTTAACGGCCACTCAGCACCCCGGGCTCCGGGGTGCTGATACCCGGCTTTATTTCGCCACTTCCTTGTCATAGTCCGGGTAGGAATGTTTCAGGGTGGCATGATTCAACAGCATCTCTGCTTTGAGATGTTCGCCGGTGGCATCGTAGATCCGCGAGCGGACCCAGTAGGATTCGGTCCGTCTGCTCTCTGCCAGGGCAACCACCTCGCGGCGGATCAGATAGTCTTCGCCGACAAACAGCGGCCCATCCACCATGCGAATCTCCTGATCGGCAAAGAGGCCAACCGCCGGCTGTTTCACCGGAAAGCCCGCCTGCTTACCGCTGTAGTTGGCCAGTACGCTGACCATTTCGAGCGGGATGATCGGCCGTCCCCAGGGACTGGCGCTGCCATCCTGATACCAGGGAGAATTCTCGGTGATGGCGTCGAGCTTCTGATTCAGCGAGAAGGGGTACAGGTTACCCATATGCTGGTCCGGGTCCATGCGCACGCGCTCATCCTGTTCGCCTTTCATGCCTACCTGGAGATCCGCCAGAATCACCAGCTTTTCCGGAGCCCGCAGCTTTGCCATCCGCTCGTCAAGCAAAGTCTGCCCGGAACCGAGGCTGGCGCTGGCTTCCAGCACCGGTGTACCGTCCGCTTTCTCAGCCCAGGCACGGACCCGGGTCGCCCCGGCGGCGGGTCGTTCGATAAAGGCGCGTACCTGCTCGCCTTCGACCACCATGTTCTGGAAGTGGGACGAAAAGCAGCCCCGCTCAAACCATTCCTTACCCCAGACCTCCGCCAGCAAAGGAACGAACTGACTGAAATGGGTCGGGCCTTCGATCGGGCCAGCCCGGAAGCCGAGTTTTTCTGCCATGCTGTCGTCGTGGATGGAACTGTGACCACTGTATTCCTGATCTGCCAGCATTTGCCGGGGCTGGCGAAGTGGACCGCAAAGGTACAGGGGGGTATCAAATGCCATGGGGTTATCCTTGTTTTAAGTTATAGGAAGGCGCCGTAAGCACGCCAGAGGTTATTGAAGGCATACTGTAGTCCATTCCCTGACCGGGAAGAAGACCAATCCAGCCAAGGCGAATAACTCGCACCAGTCCGCAGTTTGAGAAATTCGTTGAACCTGACATGCCTGAATTCGGACCAATCGAGTACTGCGTTTATTCAGGACTAGGCCACCCCAGAGCGGCTGACTATGCTGCGACTCAGGCCGGCGCCCACTGGCCATGCCTATGTTTATCCCCTCGGAGAGCGTTGTCAGGCAGAGACCCAATGCATGCCGGATGAGACATGTCCACATGCACAGCGGGGCAGACAGCAATCGCTCTGTTTTTCCCGCTACAGGCTATCAACAAACAGAACCATGGAGTCAAAACAATGAGTCGCTCTTTCCTCATATCAGTGGTTGCTGCCGTGCTGGCAACCCAGTCTGCGATTGTCCTTGCGGTCGATAACGGCCGCTATTCGATTGTCTCCCGTCATAGCGGTCTGGCACTGGACGTCAGCGGTAACAGCCGCGAAGACGGGGCCAACGTGGTGCAGTGGGAGTATCTGGGCGGTACCAACCAGCAATTCGACGTAAACAACCTGGGTAACGGTTACTACACCATTCGTCCGGCCCACAGCGGAAAATCCCTGGATGTGTGGGGGTTCAGCCAGGAGCCGGGCGGGGAAATCCGCCAGTGGAGCTACACCGGTAACTATAACCAGCAGTGGGCCATCCGCTCGGTCGGTAACGGCTACTACACCATCACGTCCCGCCATAGTGGTCTGCCCCTTGATGTGTGGACCTGGAGCACAGAAAACGGCGGCGACATCCGTCAGTGGACCGCTACCGGTGGCGCAAACCAGCAATGGCGCTTCAATGCCGTGGACGGCGGTTCCGGCGGCGGCTCCGGGTCTGATCCCGGTCCGGGTACACCAACGGCCAAGGGCTCAAGCTGTCAGTCCACCGGCAGCCGTACGGTCTCCCAGACCATCGTGGTGTCCGGCGGCGTCTACGACGGCCGCTGTATGACGTTCAATCCCACCTCTGCCCTGGGTGATGGCGGCCAGAGTGAGGGCCAGAAGCCGGTATTCCGTGTCGAAAATGGCGCAACCCTGAAGAACGTCATCATCGGCCGTAACGGCGCCGATGGTATCCACGTGTATAACGGCGGCACACTGGAGAACATCCGCTGGACTGATGTGGGTGAAGATGCCATGACGGTAAAATCCAAAGGCAACGTTACCCTGCGCAATATCGAAGGTTACAAGGGCTACGACAAGTTCATTCAGGTGAATGCAGAAACCAATCTGACGGTGAGCAACTGCATCGTCGACGATATGGGCAAGTTCCTGCGTCAAAACGGAGGCACCAGCTTCCCGATCTCGGTTACCGTGGAAAACTGCGACATTTCCAATATGAAAGAGGGGATTTTCCGCACTGACAGTTCCCGCTCTACAGCCCATATCTCCAACAGTCGTCTGCGTAACGCAGGTCGCACCTGTATCGGCGCCTGGAGAAGCTGTACCAGCTCGGGTATCACCAACTTCTAGGACAGGATGAAAGCCGGTGCTGGCCGAAGGAAGGCTGGCTCCGGCTTTCGGCCTTCAAGGGCTCAGCAGGTGACTGAGCCGGGCTGAAGGTGAAGGCCTGATGTCCCGTTATTCGTCGTAAGAAGGGAGCCGGGCGTAGGCATGGCCACCGTCAACCGCGATGGTGTCGCCAACCACATAGTCGCCCGCGCGCGAGGCCAGGAAGATTGCCGTCCCGGCCATATCCTGATCGTTACCTACGCGTCCCAGGGGTGTCCGTCTGGCGACGCCGTCGCTGTTATCGCGGGCGTCCCGGTTCATTTCGGAAGGGAAGGGGCCCGGGGCAATGCCGGTGACCACAATACGGTCGCGAACCAGGCGTGCTGCGATCCGGCGAGTGAGGTAGATCAGACCCGATTTGGATGCGTGATAGGAATAGGTTTCCCAGGGGTTCAGGCGGATCCCATCAATCGACGCAATGTTGATGACCTTGGCGGGCTGCTCATCAGATGCGGCCGCCTTAAGCATGCCGTGAAGGGACTGGGTCAGGAAAAAGGGTGACTTCAGGTTCAGGTCCATCACCTTGTCCCAGCCGTGCTCGGGAAACTCTTCGAATTCCGCTCCCCAGGCAGCGCCAGCGTTATTGACGAGGATATCCAGGCGGTCCTCCCGCTCCTGCAACTTGCGGGTGAGCTCGCGGCAACCCTCAACCGTAGACAGATCCTGGGGCAGTGAAAAGCAGCGACCGTTGCCTTCGGACAGCTCTTCGGCCGCGGCATCGCACTGGTCAGCTTTACGGGAAGAGATATAGACCTTTGCCCCCTGAGCGATAAAGCCAGCGGCGATCATTTTTCCGATACCGCGGGAACCGCCGGTGACCAGCGCCGTACGGCCTTCGAGGGAAAACAGATTTTCAAACATTGTGCATGCTCCAAAGTTATCGTTATGGGTAAGGAGGAGTACACAAATCAGGCGATTCCGGGCCTGTCTGGCTTCCTGCGCGTTTGTGTAGCCGTCATTCTGACGTTTTCAGACTATGCTTGAAAGCCCCGGGACAACCGGGGCGCCCAAAACAACCCGGTCAGGGAAGCCGGCTGCTTATGGTCGGCCCGCCCGCAGGAAATGAATGCCGGCTCCCTGAGCCTGACTATGACGCACGAACCCGTTGGGCATAGGCGGCCCGGGCTGCGTGGAGCTTGTCGTAGCTTTCCAGCAGTCGCAGGTGCCGGTCCAGGCCTTCCAGCTGCATGTTTGTTGGTGTCAAACCCTGGAACCGAACGCTACCGTCCACCGTGCCCACGATCGCATCCATGGTCTCATCACCGAACATACGGCGCAGATTGCCGATGAAATCGTCCAGTTCCAGCTCGTCGTCCAGCACAATTTCCAGAACGGCCTGGGTTCCCTGGTAGTAGAGGTTGCGGTCCACCGTGTTGTCGTTGAACTGCAGGAACGCCTCGACCAGATCCAGCGCCTCTTCATACTGCTTCAGGGCCAGATAGATCATCAGCTTCAGTTCCAGGATGGTAAGCTGGCCCCAGATGGTGTTTTCATCGAACTCGACGCCGATCAGGTTGATGATCTTCATGTAGTTATCCAGCTGGCTTTCTTCCAGCCGCTCAACCAGACGGGTCAGTTGCTCATCATTGAGGCTGTGGATGTTGAGAATGTCTTCCCGATAATCCAGCGCCATATTGGTGTTATCCCAGATCAGGTCTTCCACCGGGTACACTTCGGAATAGCCAGGCACCAGTATGCGGCACACCGGCGCGCCCAGGTCTTCATGGACCGCGATATAGATCTCCTTGTCAAGCGCCCCCATCAGGCCGAACAGGCGGTCAGCCTCTTCCTGGGTTGTGCCCGAGAAGTCCCAGTGGACAAACGGGTACTCCGAACGGGAACTGAAGAAACGCCAGGAGACGACGCCGGTAGAGTCAATAAAGTGCTCTACGTAATTGTTGGGCTCGGTTACCGCAAGACTGTTGAAGGTGGGCGGCAGCATATCGTTTAGCCCTTCAAAGCTGCGGCCCTGCATGAGCTCCGTCAGGGTGCGCTCAAGCGCAACCTGGAAGTTCGGGTGGGCACCAAAGCAGGCGTAGGCGCCACCGGTTTTCGGGTTCAGCAGGGTCACGGAAATCACCGGGTACTTTCCGCCCAGGGACGCATCCTTCACCAGTATGGGGAAGCCCTGCTGTTCCAGCGCCCGAACGCCTTCAAGTATGTGGGGATATTGCTCAAGGACCTCCAGCGGAATGTCCGGCAGGGCAATCTCTTCCTGAATAATCTGCTTCTTGACCGCGCGTTCGATAATCTCTGACAGACATTGCACCTGTGCCTCCTGCAGGGTATTGCCCGCGCTCATGCCGTTACTCAGGAAGAGGTTTTCAATCAGGTT
>CAYMQO010000017.1:0-2402 GCA_964392405.1 uncultured Marinobacter sp. | reverse complement strand
CAGCTCAGCCGCTCGATGAACTCCCCCAGTGCCGAACAGAGCGCACTTTCCTTGGTCGATCCCTTGCCGTTGGTAAAGCACATGGGCGATGACGCATCCCGAACGTGCAGCGACCAGACATGGGGGACAATATTGCGCCAGGAGGAAATCTCGATCTTCATGCCCAGGTCACGGAGGAAACCGGTCATATTGGCAATGGTTTCTTCCAGGGGCAGATCCTTGCCTTCGATAAAGGTGCGGCCACCTTCAGGGGTGGCCATCAGCAAGGCCTGGGCGTCCTCGTCCAGATTTTCGACAGTTTCTATCTCAAAGGTGGGCCCGGTCTGGACCACTTTCTTGACGGTACAGCGGTCGATGGAGCGGAGGATTCCCTGGCGGTGTTTTTCCGGCAGGTCTTCCGGCAGTTCAACCTGGATCTTGAAGATCTGGTTATAGCGGTTCTCCGGGTCGACAATGTTGTTCTGGGATAGCCGGATATTGTCTGTGGGAATATCCCGGGCCAGGCAGTAAACCCTGACAAAATAGGCGGCACACAACGCCGATGACGCCAGGAAATAGTCAAACGGGCTGGGGGCCGAGCCGTCGCCCTTGTAGCGGATCGGCTGATCGGCGAGGACGGTGAAGTCGTCGAACTTCGCTTCCAGTCTCAGGTTGTCGAGAAAATTAACGTTGATTTCCATGGCGGGACTACCGATCAGGGGAGTGGGCGGTGTGCATAAAAGAAGAAGGGCGCCATTATGCCGTTTTTATGACGCCCCGTCCTGGCGGATTACCCCGACAGTCCTGCTACTTCGTTATCACCTTGGAGTCGTGGCTTGCGTTTAGTCTAGATTGACTTATGCATGATATAGCGCAGAAACGGAACACCCCGAATTGTCGTCCGGTGCTCCTGTTCAACTTCAAAACCGTGGCGCTGGAAGAACGGGCGCGCTACCGCGCTGGCTTCGGTTGAAAGTTTCTCTACGCCAAGGGACTGCAAATGCTCTTCAGCCTGGCGGAGCAGGGCGGAGGCGACGCCCTTGCGGGCATAGTTCGGAGCCGTGTAGATCAGGTCGATCTGTCCGTTCAGTTCGTAGGAAATAAAGCCAGCCAGCTGATCCCGCTCTTCGGCGACGAGGGTAGTCAGGGACTCAAGCCGGTGCTGCCATGTGTCCAGATGGGGTGTGCGGGAGGCCCAGGCATAACGCTGGGTCTCATCGTAAGCCGTTGCCGTCAGCTCATGAACCGACTCGGTAAACAGGCGGACCAGCGGGCTAAGATCCTGAATCTGGTAGTCTCGGATACGAATATTACTGTCGAGCGGCATGGGTTAATCCATCAATTCAATTATCAGCGAAACAGAGTACGACGTAACCAGTGACCGGCAAACCGACGGGTTGCAGAGAGAGTGGATACTTTCTCGCAACGCGGTTCGTCTGGACCTGGTGTTGCGATACCGGCCTAGTGTGTTGGATCACTGGTGAGCACAGCGACCACCCGTTGGAAATGCTCAGCGGCCTCAGCACCAAGAGAGGTAAGGTAGCCCCCATCCGCGTGGGTGATGAGTCCTTTCTGATGCAACCGCTGCGCAGCGGCCACCAGGGTCGGGTCAGCCGACTGCTGATGTACCTTGAGGCCTTCCTGGGACGAGCTACCGTCAAACAGGGCCAACAGGCTGAGCTCACTGACAAGATCCGGGGGAAAAGCCATGGTGACATCCTGTGTTATCCGGTGGAGAGCCCCGGGGCGGGCGCCCTCAGGCTCTTGCTTCTGCCAGTGTCGGCCAGATGCGGGATTTTGTCCAGTGGTGTGCTTGACCTGGTTTGCGCACCGAAACCGTCCACCTGGGCCTGCGCTCAGTTGCGGGTATCAGTCGCTGATGGCAGGTTGCCGCCCAGCATGTTTTCGACAACGGCCGCGTTATAAAAGGTCTCTACCGTGTGGATCCGATCGTCGCTGACGCGGAACCAGACCGCAAGGCGCACGTCACCAATGGGCTCAAAATGGGTCTGGTAGTCAAGAATCGCAAACACGTGCTCACCATCCTCGCTGAGCTGGCGGACGACCAGGTCTTTCTGGATGGCAGCCATGCCGAACTGGTACGCGAGCATGTCGTCCCGGCTGAGAAAGCGCATGTTGGGGCCCACATACTCAAAATCATCGGTTGCCAGCAGTTCCTTGGCATCATCAAACCGCTGGGCCTGGATGTGGCTAATGAACCGGGCTACGAGATCTTTTGGCTGCATGAACGGTTTCCTCTATAAGGCCAGACTCCGGGTGTTGATGATACCGGAGTCCGGGCAGGCGTCACAGACCGTACAGTACTTTCAGGTGCGCCATGAAGTCAGGCCGGTCAGCGGCCGCGTCTGCCCGCACTTTCTGTACCGTTGGCCGCTGTTCCATGCGCTTGCAATACTCGCTCA
>CAYMQO010000016.1:0-16763 GCA_964392405.1 uncultured Marinobacter sp. | reverse complement strand
ACGGGCCACTGCTGTTGTCAGGCTCCATTGCCAACGGCAACGCCGTACTGGCGGCGCAGGCGGCAGGTGCGGACCTGGCGTATATCGGCTCAGCCTTTATCGCCACTGAGGAAGCCAACGCGGATCAGGCCTACAAGCAGATGATCGTCGACAGTACCGCGGACGATATCGTGTATTCCAACCTGTTCACCGGCGTCCATGGCAACTATCTGAAAAAGAGCATCGAAAATGCCGGCCTGGACCCCGCCGCCCTGCCGGAATCCGACCCGTCAAAGATGAACTTCGGATCAGGCAGCAGCTCGAAAAGCAAGGCCTGGCGCGACATATGGGGCGCTGGCCAGGGTGTCGGCGCGGTGAAATCCGTCGGTTCCGTGGACAGTCTGGTGACCCGCCTGATCTCTGAATATGAGCAGGCCCGGAAGCGCCTCGGCTTGAAGGAAGCTAAACATCAACCTGTGACCGAACCCGCCTGACCTGTGACTCCGGGGGCCGATCAGGCCCCCGATTCCAACCGTTTTTGACCATTTCCTATAACTGCTTATCAACCTGTCGTTACCATTTTCTGAACTTCCCGTCATCAATATTCCGGTCTCCAGAAGGCGTTTTGTGACCACCCGCACACAGAAAGGCGGGATCGTGAAAGCCCGGCCCCTGGCGTTTGGGTAACGTTCGCTCCGGGTACTGGAGTACCCCAGCACAATCCATAAAAACGTTTCAGGGAAATTCCATGATCAGAACGACAAAGAACTTGGCATTATCTGCACTGACTGCCGGCTCCATGCTTCTGTCTGCGACTGCTCTGGCCGCGGGCGGTGGCGGCGGTTCAGGACCCGGCGTTCCCGGCTGTGAAGCCGATTGCGGTTATTAGCGCGGCCCGGACCCCACAGTGTCATTTCTTGAAGGGCGCAGCGGGCACCTTTCTGTCCGTACCGAGCGGGTTTCCGGACTGGTCAGTGGTTTCGGCGGTGGCACCATCCACTATCCCACCGGCACTACCGGTACCATGGGTGCCGTTGTTGTTATTCCTGGCTTTGTTTCTGCCGAATCCTCTATTGACTGGTGGGGGCCAAAACTGGCGTCCCACGGCTTCGTTGTCATGACCATCGATACCAACACCGGCTTCGACCAGCCCCCCAGCCGCGCCCGTCAGATTAACGCGGCGCTGGACTATCTGATCGAGCAGAACTCCTCCAGCCGCAGCCCCATCCAGGGCATGATTGATGTGAACCGGCTGGGTGTCATCGGCTGGTCCATGGGCGGTGGCGGAACCCTGCGGGTTGCCACTGAAGGTCGCCTGAGCGCCGCTATTCCGCTGGCTCCGTGGGACACCTCCAGCATCAATGCCCGGAGCGTGACCACACCCACGCTGATCTTCGCTTGCCAGGCTGATCTGATCGCCCCCGTGGGGGTTCATGCCTCACCTTTCTATAACGCCATTCCGAACTCAACACCCAAGGCGTTTGTCGAGATCCGTAACGGAAGCCATTTCTGCGCTAATGGCGGTGGCTTGAACAATGCCGTTCTGGGCCGTCTGGGCGTTTCCTGGATGAAGGTTCATATGGACAAGGATGCCCGCTACAATCAGTTCATCTGCGGCCCCCGTCATGAATCGGACCGGAACATTTCCGAGTACCGGGGCAACTGCCGCTAAGCACATTCTGTGCTGACAAACAAAGACCGGGCTGCCTGTTCGGGGGCCCGGTTTTTCCGTTCAACCATTTGCAGACAGAACGGTGATCAGGGATGACGATTCACCAACGGCTGCCGGCAGTACACCGGCCACGCCTCTATGTCTGGCGCCGGGATATTCTGTATCTGGCGGCCAGCGAATCCCAGCCCGGCTCGCACCGGGTGGCGCACGACAAGCTTCTGGTGGCCGTCGCCGGCAGATTCCGTATCCGGTCGGGCGACCGGTGGCAGCACACCAGAAGCTGCCTTCTGCTCACCGGGCAATGGCAGGACCCGGACCTGATTGATACCAGCGAATCAATCACCGCTACCTGGCTGCTACCTCCGCTGTCACAAACCTGCACAGCTCTGGGCAGCATCATGACGGAGGTGACACCAGAGATTTATATGGATCACCCCAACGAACGGGCTCTTATCGCCGGGCTGTACCAGGCTGCCACCGAGCCGTCTCCGTCCGCTGCTGCGGTCCGCCGCCGGCTTATGGCATTGCTGCTGCCGGCACACCTGCGCGATCGCCAGTTCTGTGAGATCGACCCACGGGTTATTGCGGTGGTACGGCACATCCAGCAGACCGCCACCTGTAACCTGCCTCTGGCCTGGTTTGCACGGAAAGTTGGCCTGTCAGGATCTTATCTGGAGAAGATCTTCAAGGCCCAGACCGGACTGCCCATCACCCGTTACCGTCTGCGCTACCGGATCTATCTGGCTGCTATCCTTCTGGGCATGGGGTATTCCATCACTGATGCCGCCTTACGGGCGGGGTTCGCCAGCTCCTCGCACTTCTCACGCACGTACCGGGCCCTGACCGGCGAGACCGCGTCACGGATGTTATTGAGGTCAGAGGCGGAAATTCTGCTGGAGCACGGGGTGCTGCGGCTGATCCTGCCGCTGGTGCGCGGGGCCGGGGACGCTGATGAAAAGGATGAGAGAGGTATCACGAGACCGGTCACTGCAGACTGACGCTTACGTCAGGCCGGAAGGACGTCAGCGACGAACCGGATGGCTACAGCAATGCAAGCGTTTGCCTGGCCCAGTCCAGCCAGTCTTCCTCAGCGGAGATGCCCTTGCGCAGAACCTGGTGCTGTAAACACTGGGCCCGGGTTTTTGTTGGCTGGCTGAAATCCCTGCCCTCAATGGCACGGTAGATCGCCAGCCGTTCCTCATGCCAGCGGATCAACCGCTCCAGCTCCTGGCGCACGCCAAGGGGGCCCATCACCGCCTCGGCCCGGAGTTTGACCATAAGCGCCTCGTTGCTTTCACCGGAGCTGCCAGGCTCTGCAACCCATCGCTGCAATTCCTCCCGCCCCGCGGCCAGGACGTAATAAACCTTGCGCTTGCGACCGCCATCCTCGCCCTTCTCGTCCACCTCCAGCCAGCCGGAAGCGGTCATGCGTCGAAGCTCGCGATAGATCTGCTGATGAGTCGCCTGCCAGAAATAGCCGATGGACCGATCGAAGCGACGGGCAAGCTGGTATCCGGTGGAGGGTTTTTCCAGTAACGAAGTCAGTAAAGCGTGTTGTATGGACATGGCCGGATTCTATCCGCAATGAGTGAGCCAGACCAGCAGCGGCGGGCCCGACCGCAGCCTACGACCTTCGTCCAATAACTCCACCGGCCACAAAACGGCGCAAAGTGGAACTCGCCCCCTTCTCTGCCCCAGCAGCCTGTGACCCAGTTACGTTTGAGTGCCAAATCGTGAAAGCAGACCCCCGGGGCGTGGACTAGAGTCCTGACTGAACGGTTGGATTCGGCCTTCACCCTGCGGTCACTGTTACTTGTCATGACCTGTCGCGCGTTTACCGCGAACCGGTCCATACAGGAAAATCATGCCCAATAATAAAAATTTACCGGGCCAGTGCCAGAGAGCGCCCCGGTTACTGATTTGCAGTCGTCAGGTTATCTTCCTCGGCACCTGCTTCAGCCGGCAGGAAGTCTACCGCACCACCCAGGAGATGATGCTCGTCTGCCTCCGGGGCAGGATGACCATACGGCCACAAGGTGGTGGCCTGATATCGGCACGAACGTGCCTGGTGCCCGCTGGGGCCCTGCTGGATCAGACCCGGATTGACACCCGGGAGGCCGTCATGGGACTGTGTTTCCTGCCGCCTTTTTCTCAGCACTACCCCATGCTGGCGAGTTTGATGACGCCGCTGGAAGATGGCATTTTTTACCAGCACCCGGATGAAGACGACATCATTCACACCATGATCCAGGTGCGAAACCAGCCGGTCATCGGTGCCGCCGAGGGCCAGCGCCGGATCCACCAGGCGTTGATTCCCGAGCACCTGCGCCAACTGAGCTTCCGCGAGTTTGATTCCCGGGTACTTGCCGTCGCCGCCCGTATTCGCACATCGTTGCAGGATGCGCCGACACTGGCCGAGCTGGCCCGGGAAGTCCAGCTATCCGAATCACGCCTTGAAAAGCTGTTCAAGGAACAGGCCGGTCTGCCGATTACCCAGTACCGGGTACGCTATCGGGTCTTTATCAGCACCATCATTATGGCATTGGGATACTCCGTCACTGAGGCCGCCCTGCTGGCCGGATTTTCCAACTCTGCCCACCTGTCCCGCTGTTATCGCCAGATCAATGGTGTACCGCCGTCCTCCACGTTCCTTAGTGCACCGTACGTGGACTCGATCCTGGATGAGTCCGCCGTGCGCCTGGTTGACGAGCTACTGGAAGGCCAGGCGATTACCTGATACTGGCCAGATTGCGACATGTCTGAAACGCGTGAAAAAACAATGCCTGGGGAGGCTACCGGGCATGGGTCACAGCCTTCCCTGTCCATTGAATTAATGTTGGCCGAAATGTCGACCAATTCTCATGTAAACCCATGATCTCACGAACTTATCGCAGCTGGACCCGGCGTTAAAACGAGGACAGAAATGGCCCCGTTTGGGCCGAATTTGTGAAGGCTCCTGCATTCCTGGATTACCTCGTCTGGTCGCTATCAATCTGTCCAAGCGACGCGCCAGCCCCACCTATAAGGTTCCCTCGTCCACTGGTTGGCCCCAGACCGACCCGCCCCTTCAGGAAGAACCGGTTGGTACGCCCCAACAAAAAGCGAGGAAAGGAACATGACTGACATCTCTGATACCCCCAGCCGCCTGACTGCCCGTTTCGTGCCCCTGCACCGGATTCACCTCCGCCAGGTCCGCGAAATGTACGACATCTTCAAGGCCCACTACGAACACACGGATATCGAAACCTTTGTGTCAGACCTGAGCCGGAAAGACGGCGCCATCCTGCTGACTGAATCAGGTACCGGGCGACTGGTCGGCTTTTCGTCGGTAGTGACCCTGTCGGTAGGGGGTAAAAACCAGGGCCGAGGGGTGTTCAGCGGCGACACGATCGTGGTGCCAGAGTACTGGGGCACCCGGGCCCTGCATTTCGCGTTTATGCGTCACATCATTCGCCAGAAACTGCGTAAGCCCCTGTCTCCCCTGTTCTGGCTGCTGATCAGCAAGGGTTACAAAACCTACCTGCTGATGGCGAATAATTTTGACCGCTACTACCCCCATCCGGACCAACAGCATGAGGACCTGGAGCCTTTGGTGAAGTCCTATTGCGACACCCTGTTTCCCGGTTACTACGATCCCCGGACCCGGGTGCTGGATTTCGGCGAGTCCGCGCAACGACTGCGTCGGGGCGTTGCAGCCGTGTCCGACGAGCTGATCCGGGAAGTGCCCAAGGTGCGCTTCTTCCAGGAGCGCAACCCCACCTGGAACCGGGGCACCGAATTGCCCTGCATCGCGCTCCTGTCCTGGGCGACGATCATTAAAGCCATTACCAAGTGGTGGTTCCAGTCATCGGTCCGCTCCCTGGGCCGGGTCGGTGGCCGTCTGAAAGCCCTGGGGGCACGATGACAGCGACACGAACAGCCCACGGCATCCTGCGGCTGGCGCTGGCTCCGGGCAACCGACGTTTTCAGGCCAGCCAGAAGGAGCTGGAGCGTATCCAGCGGGAACGGCTCGCCCGCATTCTGCGACACGTGGGTGCGGTACGGGATCAGCAGGCCCTCTGGCACGGCCGCTGGCGATGGGAGGACTTTGCCCGGACAGAACCCGTGACTGACTACAGCCACTGGCGGGACAGGATCACCAACCAGATGAAAACGGGCCGGCTTCGCCTGGGTCTGTCCCCGGTACAACGCTACCAGCCTACCAGTGGTTCCAGCTCTGCCATCAAGTGGATCCCCTACACCCGGCAGTTCCTTCAGGAACTGGACGGTGCCATCAGCCCCTGGTTTTATGACCTCTACCGGCAGTTTCCCGGCACCGCCAGCGGACGGCAGTACTGGTCCCTGTCCTGGCTGCCGTCGTCCATGCGTCAGCAAGGCGACCACCAGCTGAATAATGACAGTCAGTTGCTGAGCATTGGTAAACGCCTGCTTTTGGGCCGCACCCAGGCCGTGCCGGAGGCCGTGGCACTGGCACCAACGTCGGAAGACGCCATGTTCGCTACCGTGGCCTGGCTGGCGGCAACCGATGACCTGGTAACCATCTCGGTCTGGAGCCCCACCTTTGCCTTGGGCCTGCTCGAAAGCCTCGGTCGCTGGCGGGAGGAACTGGCCAGGGTCCTCAAGACCGGCTCCTGGGGCCCACGATCAGCCGCCCTTGGTCTGCTGGATGCGCCGGTCAGCGCTCGCGCGGCGGGTTTGCTCTCGAGCTGGAATGGCGTCAGCGACCCGACAGTTTTCCGTGAGCTCTGGCCACAACTGGCGCTGCTCAGTGCCTGGGACACCGCCTCTGCCAGACCCTGGGCCGATGAGCTGCGGCGGGCGTTGCCCCATGCGGGTTTTCAGGGCAAAGGCCTGTGGGCGACGGAAGGTGTGGTTACCATTCCATGGCACGGCCACCATGTGCTGGCCGCCTGCTCCCATTTCTACGAGTTCGAGGACCCGGAAACCGGCCGCATCTATCCGTCCTGGGCCTTACAGCCGGGGCAGCGGGTATCCCCCTTGCTGACTACCGGCTCGGGGCTGCTGAGGTATCGTCTGGGGGACCTGGTGCAGGTCACCGGCCATATGGGAGCGCTGCCCTGTCTCAGTTTTGTCGGCCGCGCCAATACGGTAGATCTGGTAGGGGAAAAAACCGACGCGGTGATGGTCCAGCAATGGCTCGATCGGACACCGTGGCCAGCGCCGGCCCAGCCGGTGACTGTTCTGGCAGCAGCCAATAGCGGTGGGCGCCGCCCCGGCTATGTGCTGATCGTGAACCTGCCGGACGATGATCATGGAGAGCGCTGGGAAAGCCAGGCAAAGCAGTGGGCTGATGCCCTTGAAGGCGCCCTCTGTGAACACTTTCACTACCGTCTGGCGCGGGACCTGGACCAGCTGGACCCGGTGCGCTGTGTCTGCCAGCCCGGGGCCTACCGGCATTACCTGGCGGCCTGTCAGGCACGGGGAATGATCGCCGGCGATATCAAGGTTGAGTCGCTCAAACACTGGCCCGACGAGCTGCCCCCGTTTGCCAGGGCGCCGGTTTCAGTTCGCAGGGAGGCAGCCCATGAAGCTTGAAGTGGCACGAGCCACCGAGGCCGACAACGGCCAGATCCTGTCACTGTTGTCCAGTACGCCCCAGCCGGGAGCCATCAGCCTGAGCTTCGAGCGCTCGCCGAATTATTTCCACGGCGCCGCCGTCATTACTGAACGTCCGGATGTGTATGTCTTACGTACGCCAGGCTCCGACTCCCATACCACCATGGGGCTTTTTAATATTGGCACCCGGCGTTTATTCATCAACGGCGAATTACAGTCGGTACGCTACCTGCACGATCTGCGGCTGGCTCATGGAGTGCGGGGAACCCGGGCGCTCGGCCTGGCTTTTCAGACCACCCGCGAACTGATGGATGACCACGAGTTGTTTCAGGCGGTAGTGCTTGAGGATAACCAGTCGTTCCTGGCGACCATGATGCGTCCCCGGCGGATGATGCCGGACATGACCGCCAAGGGCAGTATCGAAACCAGCCTGATCCATGGCCGGCCAGTGCGCAAGCTGGATGCTTCCTCAGTCGAGATCCGTCCGGCCACCGTCACCGATATCCCTGCAATGCAGGCCCTGCTCGATGAGGAAGGCCCCCTGCGACAATACTTTCACTACCACGACCTCAGCCAGCTGGGGGAAGCTCAACCCTGGTATCGGGGACTGTCCATCAGCGATTACTACCTGATTTTTGAAGACTCAGAACTGGCCGGCCTCGCGGGTACCTGGGACCAGAAGTCGTTCAAACAGACCCGGGTGGCTTCCTACAGCTCGTCAGTCCGACTCGGAAGGCCGCTGTACAACGCCTGGGCCCGTGTCACCCGGGGCATGCCACTGCCGCCCGCCGGCCGTTGCCTCAGCTACCTGACCCTGCATTCCGTTGTCATCCGTAACCACAACGTGCACCTGTTCCGTATGCTGGTCAACGCGCTGCTCCGGGGACCGGCCCGTGATTACGATGCCATTGCGTGCGGATTCTTCACCTCAGACCCGGTCAGCCAGGGACCCCGGGCATTTGCCCGACGCACTCTGCTGAGCCATCACTTCGTGGGTACCTGGAGCCGGGAAAAGAAACCCTGGATCGACCCGCTCCTGGTTCCCCACGCAGATATCGCCCGCCTATAGTCCCGGATGGCGTCCCGGCGGGATAACCGTCGGGTTTCCCGTTGAACACCCCATCGTCACCGGTTGACACGGCTCACGCCGGACTATGTTCGCCTGCTCCATCGCTGACGCCTGCTTCCCAGCTCGCCCGTAACACGTCATTTTGATACGGATTCACCGGCGTATCAGACCCGGCCGCAAGCAGACCCACCTTATAGGCCTGCTCAACCGAATCACTTTCCGACACGGGCTGGCGGCGCGCCCTGATCCGGCGTACCGCCCGCACCAGGTCATCAGCCGTCATCATCAGCGCTGGCACCATGAAGATGGTGGTAAGGCTGGCAAACAGCACGCCGAAGCCCAGCGATATCGCCATGGGTACCAGGAACGCGGCCTGCGGGCTGGTTTCGAAGGCCAGCGGTGCAACTGCCAGGGATGTGGTCAGGGTGGTCAGTACTATCGGACGGATACGGCCCGCCAGCGCTTCCAGCACACTCTCCCGAAGGCTGTCGCAACGGGTACGAAGGTGGTTAACGTGATCAATCAGGACCAGGTTGTCGTTAATCACCACGCCGCTGACTGCCACGACCCCGATGATCGACCATAATGTGAGCTCCACCCCTAACAGCAGGTGACCGAAGAGCGCCCCCACCATGCCAAACGGCACCGCCATCAGGATCAGCATGGGCTGCCAGTAGCGCCCGAACATCATGGTCAACACAAAGAATATGGCCAGTAACGCCGCGCCGTAGCCAAGGGCAAGGTGGTCGACAAAGCTGGCAATACTGATCGGCTTGCCGGCCACAGACCACCTCGCGCCCGGCCACTGGTCCGCCATGCTCTTCAGAAAGCCAGCCTGGAGAAATGCCATAACCCGCCCGGGCGAGGTCAGCCGGGTGTCCACGTACGCCGTCACCGATGCGCTGCGATTCCGGTCGTAATGCTGAATCACAGCCGGACGCTCCCGCCGCTCCGGTGTTGCCAGCGCGACCAGTGGGGCGATAGAGCCATCGGCCAGCTGAATCGGAAGCTGCTCCAGCTGTGGCACACTGTTGCTCTGACCCGCCGGCAGGCGGAGAATCACAGGCACGTCATGATCACCCTGGGGCAGCTGGTCCACAATCACACCCTGAAACGCAGCCTGCACCTGGGAACCCAGATCCTTCTCAGTCAGTCCACCTAGGCGGGCGCCGGGCTTTACCCTGAGGTTGATTTCGGAAAAGCGCGAACTCATGCCATTGGCGATCTCAAAGACCCCGTCGACTTCCCGCAGAGACTGCTCCAGTGCTGCCGCCATGGCCTCCAGTTGATCCAGGTCCGGATGGTACAGATTGACATGAAGATCCGGCAGCACCCGGTTTATCGTGGAGTGAAAGCGCATGGAAACGGCGTCGGCCATCTCTGGCTGAAACTGCCGCCACCGGGCCGATACCTGCGCCGGTGTCACTGGCAGCGGGCCGGACGCCATGGCTACGGTCACCCTTGCCCGCAGGTAAGCTCCGGGATCGTGTGCGGTGGAGTGATTATTCCGGCGACCCTGCTCAACGTAGATATCGTCAATAATGGTCTGCCCGTGCTCCTCCTGCAGACTTGTCCGCAGCCGCTGGGCGGATCGCTGCAGGGTTTCCGTCGCCCGTAATACCCGTTCGCTGCTGGTTCCGGCCGGGAATTCCACATCGACCATGATCTTGTTACCGGCCACCTGAGACTGAAACGTGACGTTCAGCCAGCCACTGTGCAGCAGCGCAAAACAGATCCACAGCAGGGACACGAACGCCAGCAGGATAGCGAATCTCGCCCGCAGGGCCCCCGCCATCAGTGGCAGGAACTGCCGGCGAACCCGATTGTCGAACCAGGCATTAACCCGGGCGCTGAACCCATCTGACAGCGGACCGGAGCTGGACAGGGTGTGCGCCAGATGAGACGGCAGGATCCATAAAGACTCCACCAGCGACAGGCCCAGCACAGTAATGGCCACCACCGGCACCACCCGCATCAGATCGCCTTCGGGCCCTGGCAGAAACATCATCGGCAGGAAGCCAATGGCCGTGGTCAGGACCGCAACCACGATCGGCAGCGCAACTCGCCGGACGCCCATCAGCACCGCATCAACGCCCGGCCCCATCCGCCGGGCCTCATCGTCAACGCTTTCGCCGACGATAATCGCATCGTCTACAACGATGCCCAGCACCAGAATGAACGCAAACAGGGATATGGTGTTGAAGGAGTAACCCGTCAGCGGAAGGATAATGCACGCGCCAATCATCGCCACCGGGATACCCAGGCCGACCCACGCCGACAGCTTCCAGCCGAAGAACAGTGTCAGCAAGGCAAAAAGCAGGATCAGCCCCTGTACTGCGTTCTTCCAGAGCAGCTCTGACCGATCCCGGTACTGGCGGGAATCATCCCGCCAGAGGATCAGTTCCATACCTTCCGGCAGATGGGCTGCGTCGACAAACTGATGCACTGCCTCTGCCGTTTCAACCACATCCTGGTCGCCGATACGATAGACATCCAGCGCCACCGCGGGGCGTCCATTGAACCAGGCAGCCATGGCGTCCCGACTGAACCCGTCACGAACAAACGCGATGTCGCCCAGCAGTAACTGATCACCGTCCTCACCCCGGCGCACCGGCACATCCTGGTAATCTGCGGCGCGAATAACCGTATCACCCGCAAGGATCAGCGAATTGGCCTCTGACCCACGCAAAGTGCCGCCTTCGGCCCGGCCCAGGTTGCGCTGGAGGGACTCCGCAATACCCGAAAACGTCAGTTCGTACCGGTGCAGATCCTGCCGGCTGACCTCCAGCGCCACCTCACGCCCGGGCAAGCCTTCCAGCTCTACCTCCATGATCGCCGGATGGTCCAGCAATTGATTGCGTAACTGCCAGGCGGCCTGGTGTAGCCCGCGGGGCTCCGCATCGGCGACCACCAGCAGTCTCGCTACCCGGTTGCGGAACACCGCCTCCTCCACCACAGGAGTTTCTGCATCCGGTGGCAGAGTGGTGAGACCCTCAACCCGGGCCGCCATCCGATCCCGGACTTCGGCAGACACATACCCCTCCCGCACATCCACCGTGATGGAGCAGAGGCCTTCCCGGGACTCGCTACGGATGTGAGTAATACCCTCGATGGTGTAAAGCGCGGTTTCCAGCGGCGAACACAGGGTCTGCTCGATGATTTCCGGTGACGCCGACGGCAGCTGCGCCACTACCCCTATACGATCAAGGGGCAGATTGGGCAGGGTTTCCTGCCGGGTCTGGGGAATGGCCAGGAAACCACCAGCCAGCAGTAACAATGCCAGCAGATTGGCGACGGCTGGATTGCGGGTGAACCACTCGATGCTTCCGAACATCAGACGTCCCTGAGTATGCGGCCCGACAGCATGCCGGCCGGGGCTGGCAGCGGCTGACCGTCGATGCGGATCTCGGTGCCTTCCAGCAGATGATCAACCCCTCGCACCAGTACCCGCTGACCGCTGTCCAGCCCGCTGGTTACATAGGCATACTCATCATCCTGATAGGCCAGCTCGACCTGCTGGCGGAAAATCCGGTTGGCCTCCCCGACCACCCATACCTCGTTCTGGTCTATCAGGGACGTGCGCGGAATACGGGCTACCCGGTCAATGGTCCGGCCCTTGATGGCGGCTTCCAGATATACCCGCGGTTCTAACGGTATGGCCCCCGAATCCGGGTCGACCTCGGCGATCAACCAGGTCATCTGGTTGCTGCTGACGCCGCTTTCGCGGCGGGTGATGATCCCGTCCCACTGCCGATCACGGCCGCCAAACCGGCCCGTCAGCACCACCGGCACCGCCAGTTCGCCATCAGTCGT
Organism: uncultured Marinobacter sp.; assembly: GCA_964392405.1. GTDB lineage: Bacteria > Pseudomonadota > Gammaproteobacteria > Pseudomonadales > Oleiphilaceae > Marinobacter. Next base: position 4,653 of record CAYMQO010000016.1, on the reverse strand, counting down.
ATCGGCGACCACTGCCATCAGGTCCAGCCAGTCGTTACGTACCGGCAGCCGAACCTCCATCCTGCGGGAACTGAATAACTCCCCGAGGGCTTCCCCGGCGCCGATGGTCTGCCCCACGGTCACCCGCACCTGTTCCAGACGACCGCTGAAAGGCGCCTTGAGAGTAGCGCGGTCACGATCGCTGACAGCCTGGGCCAGCGCTGCCCGGGCAAGCTGTACCCGGGCCCTGGCCTCCCGAAGCTGGGGAACATTCAGCGCGAAGTCAGTGGCGTTCTGTCCAGGACGGCGACGGGCCATGGTGGCATTGGCTTCCGCCTGTTCCAGATGAAGCCGCGCCGCCTCCAGCTCATGGCGGCGCTGGGCGACCTCCAGCTCAAAGGGCTCCGGGTCCAGCCGCACCAGCACCTCACCGGCCTCAACCCAGGCGCCACTGGCCATGCTATCCGTCACTTCAATGATTTCGCCGCCGGCCCGGAACGTCAGGCTGAGACGGTCTCGGGCGCGGGCGGTCCCCTGGCTTTTTAACACCAGCGTGACCGGAGCCAGCTCCACCTGGTGAACCGCCAACTCCGGGGGCACCAGTGGCGGTGCGTGGGTGACAGTATCCGGCGCGCCCCGGTAAATCGCCACCAGCGCCAGCACCAGCAGCGCCAATATCCAGGCGGATGCATAGCGGGGGTCCGTCACCCAGCGGGTGAAGAAAGCTCTCACCGGTTTCATTGCTGCGCCTCACTCCTCCATGAGATAACGACCGGAGTAAACCGGTTGGCCATAAATTAGCCGGCAACACGATAGCAGCCCTGTTCCGCCGGCATCATCACCCCCGTGCCGGAAGTGCGGACCGGTTCGCCCTAAATTCTCTGTTAGGGGCGCCGACGGATGTGTCGCACTTCACGCCTCTACGAAGACGCGGCAGCGTAAATGTGAAGGCCGTCATACTCACGCAACCGCTGGATTAACCTGTTCGTGACCATATGGTAACGACCGCTCACCGCTGCCAAACACTGGGATGGCGTCCACAACGCGAACCCTTCCGCCCATGCTAAAACACCGGCCGACTTTCTGCGGTTGCAGATTGTTTTCTCCCGGTATGTCCTGCCGTCCGACCGGAAACCCATCAAAAGGAGGTGAACCATGCCCCGCGTTATGCGAACACTGGTTTCCAGGGGATTCTTGTACTTTTTTGTCGTATTGGCAGTGATTGCGATCGCTGCCTTCGACTATGACAGCAGCCGGCTCTTTCTGTGGTTCCTGCTGCCCTATTACACGCTTGGCCTGCTGCTGCAGTTCGTGATGCCCAAACAGCAACAACCGCTGGAATCTAACGAACTGGCGACGGATCTGGTCTCCAATGCCTTCATGTTCCTGCTCAGCGGCGTCCAGAACCTGATGGTGACGCTGTTGTTCGGCCTGGCGTCATCCAGCCTGCTGATCCATTTCGGCCTGATGGACCCGTCCTTTGGTCTGTCCAATCTGCCCATGTGGGCGCAGGTAATCTGTGGCTTACTTATCTTCGATTTCATGTTCTATACCACGCACAGACTGGCTCATACCGTGCCATTTCTGTGGAAGCTCCACTCCGTGCACCATAGTGCGCACCGGGTAACGTTGATGAACGCTTACCGGGTTCATCCGCTGGACGTGGTGGTGCGGCGGTTTATTCCGGTTTTCGTGCTGCTGCAGTCCGGCATCAGCCAGGAAGGCTTTGTGGCAGTGGCGGTGATTGGCAGTGTACTGGCGACCATCACCCACCTGAACGTCGACCTTCGCCACGGCCCGCTCAACTACCTGATCGGCACCAACGAGGTGCATCGCTGGCACCACTCAACCCGCTATCGCGAAGCGAAGAATTTTGGCGGGATCATGATCTGGGATCACCTGTTCGGCACCTTCTATCTGCCGAAAGACCGGGACATGCCGGACCGTATTGGTTTATCCCAGGAGCGGGACTACCCGGTCCATCACTACTGGCAACAGCTGCTGTATCCCTTCCGGCGACGCAGGCCGGAAGCAGCGGCGTCATCACGCACCACGACCGCCGCAGGAAGTGCCGGACCGGCGGTATCGAAGTAACAGCTCCCCCGCCTCTCCCCACTGGAGAGGCGGGCCTCCGACCCATCAGATACCAGTGAACAGTGCCTGGAAAGCCCGCCGGTCGCGGCGACCCAGAATCAGGTGCAGGTCCACGCTGTTGTCCTCCCCGGCCGTGGGAACGATCTTGACCATGCGGAAGGGCGTCGCCACTGGCGTATACCAACTGGGGTTACCCGTGCCAAAGTCCGCGTCGTAGACCGGCAACGCACAGTAGTTGTTCTGCATGAACCCACCGTCCAGGCTGCGTCGGACGGATCGCGGCAGTAGCTGACCGATGGTTTGGTTACGGCGCATACGCTCCATAAATCCCAGGTACCCCTGCCAGTCTTCCGTGCCGGGCCGGACTTCCGGTTGCCGCAGTTTTCGCGCCAGTCCAGCGACGCTCAGGCTCGCCAGATCCCCGGCGCAGAATTCGCGCTCTTCCTGGCCGATGGCGTTCCCGAACAGGCGTTTCGGGAGGGCCATGTCGCGCTTGAACCGTAAGTCCACCACCAGCCCCACGCAAAGGCCCTGCCGGTACCGGCGAACCTCGGCAATGGTCTTCAGGCACCGGGCGGTAATCAGGTCCACGTCGCTGACCGCCGGGCCGTCCGGGAACTCCTGCTCATAGGCCTCTCGCAGGGCGTCCAGATAGCGCCCCGGCAGCCGGAAGATCTCAAGCCGATTGCCCAGTGCCTGCCCCGCCAGACGTAGGTAAAGCCCCCAGCGCCGCAGGGCCGGTAACTGCTGAACATCCTGCCGGCGGTAGGTCATCTGCTGGAACTGATGACTTCTGTTCAGCAGCAGTGCCCGTTCGGCGATGGGTTCGGGGGCGCCCTCACCCCGCGCCAGCCGTGCCCAGTCCTGCACCAGCATCCAGATGCTGCTGCCGTCTATCAGGCAATGGGCGGGCGCCATGGTGCAGATGGCGCCACCGTCCGTGTAGCGATAGACCCGTATGCTCAGCAGGGGCGTGCCGGCACGGTAGGCCGTCCATGGCCACATCGCCTGGTAGTAACGCCGGATAAATCGCTGATGGGGGTAGTCTGGTCCGTAGGGCGGCATGGGGCCGTCCACGTCGTAGATGCTGAAGGGCACGCCGGAGTCATCAGGATCGATAAAGGCGTAGCCAGCGGAGTCTTTACGCAGCCGTCCTGCTGCCAGCGGATAACTCCGTAGCAGCTCCGCCAGTGAGCTCATCATGCGCTCCACGTCCAGGCCCTGGGGATACGTGTAGAACAGCGGCACGGTGACCATGCCACTGAACAGGTCAGGGCCCGTAAGGTACTGTTTCGGGGCCTGAAGCCCCCCTCGAATGATGTGTTTCGAAACCAGGGTCGTTCGCTGTCTGTCCATGGCGTGCATCTCTCGTCCTGAGCAAGTGGCGACCTGGAACTTCCGTTGCGTCCGCGGCTGCCTTCCGACGGCCGAGTATAGAAAGCGTAACAATGGCCGCAATACGCTTGCGCCATTTCTGGGAGCACCTTGGCATCCCCGGTTTCACGAACAATCGGTAATGCCGCGATGGGAACCAGACCATGGATGCCATGCCCGGTCACTGCTGCAATGTCGCCCCTTCCGTCAACATCACCGGACAGAGCCCGGTCAGGAGCCCCGAATGGATACCATGGCAGCAGTCCAGCTGATCTCTCCGGCCCTGCTTTTTGCGCTGACCCTGGGTATGGGCATGACCCTTCGCGTCAGCGATATCCGTCAACTGTTCCAGAGCCCCCGGGCTGTAGCGGTCGGTCTGTTCTGTCAGATGGTGCTGTTGCCATTGACCGGACTGGCGCTGGTGACGCTGGTGCCGGTCTCGCCCCAGGTGGCGGTTGGGGTGCTTCTGCTGACCTTCTGCCCTGGCGGTGCGGGTTCCAACATTTCCGCACTGCTGGCCCGGGGCGATGTTGCGCTGTCCATCAGCCTGACCTTGCTAAGCGGGTGCCTGATTGTCATCACTCTACCGTTGCTGACCCATGCAGCCATGTCGTTCTATCTGGGAGAACGGCTGGACCAGGCACTGCCACTGGGTGAAACCATCGCTCGCCTGATCGGTCTGGTACTGGTACCGGTAGCCCTGGGCATTCTGATACGACAGCGATGGCCAGCCTTTGCGATCAGCATGGAGCCCCGCGTCCGGGCCGCCGGATTTGTGCTGCTTTCGGGAATGATCATCGGGGTCCTGGTGAGCGAGTATGAGACCTTCCTCACCTACAGCGCGGAAGCAGGTACCATCGTTACCCTTCTGTGTGGAACAGCGATGACCCTGGGCTGGTTCTGTGCGCGCCTGTTCCGGCTCAATCGTGCCCAGAGCATCAGCATTGTGATCGAGGTCGGAATACAGAACACCCTGCTGGTACTGGTGATAGCCGGACTGCTGGAACGGGCCTGGCTGACCATACCCGCCATGGTTTATGTGGTGATCAGCTCTGCCCTGCTACTGGTTGTTATCGCCTGGGCCAATCTGCCCTGGGGACGGCCCAGTCCGGCTTCAGCACCGACACGACAGTCCGGACGCTGAACACCCGGTATTGTGCAGATGGGGTAGCAGGCTGCTATCGTATCTGGCATAGACACGACGGA
>CAYMQO010000015.1:0-16765 GCA_964392405.1 uncultured Marinobacter sp. | reverse complement strand
CTGGTGCGGGAGCTGCCGGTACTGTTATAAAGCGGGGGCCGAAGGCTTCTAGCCCGTCGGGTCCTCGCCGAAATGATGACTGATACGGTGAGCCAGCTCTCCGGCTGCCATGGGTTCGTCTGTGCGGATGTGAATGGTGTGAGCCTTTTCATCATTCGATAGGGGCTCTTCCCAGTCTTTCTGTTGCTCCAGCAGGGCTTCATCCGCTTCGGAAGCGTCGCCGGTGCGGGCCCGGATCCACTGACGGCGCATCTCTTCCGGGGCTTCGCAGTGGATCAGTGCGAACGGCAAGGCCAGATTCTCCGCCACGGACCCCAGCAGTGCCCGCTCGTGTTCCCGCAGGCAGGCGGCATCAACGATCACGCCCAATCCGGACTGCAGCAATTGTTGGGAAAGCTCCGCAAGGCGGTGATAGGTCTTGCGATTGGTGGCGTCGCTATAAAGATCTTCACGAACACCAGAGCCGGAGCGCTCCAGCGGCTCCAGCCCCGCCATGCGCTTGCGCTCGACATCTGAACGGAGGCGGATCAGCCCCAGCTCGCTGGCCAGGGCATGGCTCACCGTCGACTTGCCGCTGGCGGACAGGCCTGTAGTCACCAGCAGGAAGGGATTGGGAATGGAGGTGTACTCTTCCGCCAGGTTCACGTAGTCCCGGTACTGCTGCAGCAAGCCGTGCTTCTGGGCGTCCGACAGCCCCGGGTTGTTGCGGGTAAACAGCGCGATCTTTGCCCGCACCATGGCGCGATAGGCTTTATACAGGGGCAGCAGGGCAAGGCCGTCGTAGTCCCCGCGCCACTCCAGATAGGCGTTCAGGGTATGGCTGGCGAGGGCAAACTCCCGGCGGGACTCCAGGTCCATGAGCAGAAACGCGAGGTCGTTAATGACGTCGATCCAGCGGAAAGGTTCGTTGAACTCGATGCAGTCAAAGACCGTCACCTGGTCTTCGTAGAGTGTAATATTGGCCAGGTGAAGGTCGCCATGGCACTCACGTACCAGCCCCTCAGCCCGGCGCTGGGTGATCAGGTCCTGCTGTCGTTCAAAGGTGCTGCGGGTCCACGCCTCCAGCGCCTCCAGTTGCTGTTCCAGCTGTTGGTCACCGTCCAGCAGGGGGCGAATCTGGTCAAAATTTTCCTGCATGGCGGCATAGATGGCTTCCGGCGTGCCGAGCGGCTTGTCGTCGGGGACCGGCGGCAGCGAATCGTGGAACCGGGCCACTTGCCGGGCCAGTTCGCTGAGTCGTTCCGCTGTGAGCTGGCCCTGCTCCTGCAAGCCGTCAAACAGGTGACCCTGATCGAACTGGCGCATACGCACCGCGTATTCAAACGGTTCTCCGGGGCCATTAATGATCGGTTGCTCCGGCGTACCTGTAATAGGAACCACCTCCAGATAGAGCGGCGCAGCCAGGCGCTGGTTCAGCCGGACTTCCTCATCGCAGAAGTGGCGTCGTTTCTCCAGTGTCGAAAAATCCAGAAAGCCAAAGTCCATGGGCTTCTTGATCTTGTAGGCGTAGTCGCCGGTGAGGATGACCTGGGAGATATGGGTTTCCAGTACCTGAAAACTCTCAACGGGATGGTCGTATAAGGCCGGGTCCTGGAGGTTGTCGATCAGGTTAGTCGCCGGGGCGTCGTTCACGGTGGGCTCCTTGTAGTTGAACGGCGGCCCTATGATAACGGGCGCATTACACAAATAATACACGCCCTGATGACGCTGACTGGTACGGTTTGGTTATAATCCGCGAATGTCAAAGAAATCACCTTCCCGTCGAAAGAAAAATCCGCCCCGCAAGTCCCGTCCCACCTTCAGGCAACGCCTGTGGTCGCTGAGCTGGCGCCTGGGGCTCATTCTGCTGGTGTTGCTGGCCGGATGGATGGTCTATCTGGATGCCGTCGTGACGTCCCGCTTCGAGGGGCGCCGCTTCGAGGTGCCCTCGCGGGTCTATGCGCGGCCACTGGAGCTCTATGACGGTGCTACGGTTACTGCCGAGTCCCTGAAGCAGGAACTGGAGTTGGCGGGTTACCGGGCGGGGGATGGCAGCCGGCCCGGTAGCTGGCAACAGAATGGCAATCGGTTCCTGATCGGCACCCGGGGCTTTGCGTTTGCGGATGGTATTGAGCCGCGGCGACGCCTGTCCCTGACAGTATCTGGTGGAAGGGTTTCGGGGCTTCGGGTGCTGGAAGGGGAAAACTCACCCATCGTCAGGCTCGAGCCGGCGGAAATTGGCGGTATCTACCCGGCCCATCGGGAAGACCGGGTGCTGGTCACTCTGGGCGATGCACCACCGTTGTTCGAAGAGGCTCTGCTAACCACCGAAGACCGCAGCTTCTATGAGCACTTTGGCATCGCGCCCTTATCCATTGCCCGGGCCATGGTTGCCAACATCAAGGCCGGCCGGGTGGTTCAGGGTGGCAGCACCCTGACCCAGCAGCTTGCCAAGAATCTTTATCTGACCCGGGACCAGACCCTTGTCCGCAAGGCCAACGAAGCGCTGATGTCGCTGTTGCTGGAATGGCATTACGAGAAGGACGACATCCTGGAAACCTACCTGAATGAGGTCTATCTCGGTCAGGCCGGTAACCGCAGCATTAATGGCTTTGGGCTGGCGTCGCAGTTCTATTTCCGCAAACGCTTCCAGGACCTGGAACTCCACGAGTCGGCGCTACTGGTCGGCATGGTTAAGGGGCCAAGTTACTACGATCCCCGTCGAAATCCGGAGCGTGCTCTGCAACGGCGTAATCTGGTGATTGATCTGTTGGCGGACGCCGGTGCCATCAGTGCCGGGCAGGCGGGCCAGGCCCGCGCTGAGCCACTGGATGTCGCCGCCCGGCCTTCATGGTCGGAGAACCGCTACCCGGCGTTTATCGATCTGGTCAAGCGCCACCTGGCCCGGGATTACAAGCAGGAAGACTTGCAGAGTGAGGGTTTGCGGATATTCACCACCCTCCATCCGACGATTCAGGAACGGGCTGAGCGGGTGACCTCCCAAACCCTGGACGGGCTCGACCGGGGTGCCTCTGACACGCGCCTGGAAGCCGCCATGGTGGTGACCTCCCGTGACAGTGGTGAGGTGCTGGCTCTGGTGGGCGGCCGCGACGCCAGCTTTGCCGGCTTTAACCGGGCCCTGGATGCGCGGCGTCCCATCGGCTCGCTGGTCAAGCCCTTTGTCTACCTGACGGCCCTGGCACAGCCTGAGCGCTACACATTGATTACGCCCCTGCGTGATGCCGGGCTGGCCCTGGAGTTCGAGAACGGACAACGCTGGGAACCCCGCAATTTCGACCGGGAACAGCGGGGCGATGTGCCTCTGCATATGGCCCTGTCCCGCTCCTGGAATCTGCCTACGGTACGCCTCGGTCTGGATGTGGGTGTACCGGCGGTGATAAAAACCCTGCAGGAATTCGGTGTTACTTCGAGTATCAACCGCTACCCCTCCATGCTGCTGGGCGCCGTTACCATGGAGCCGGTCGCGGTGGCCCAGGCCTATCAGGGGCTGGCGACGTCCGGCTTCAATACGCCGTTGCGTACCATTCGTGAAGTCACGGACAGCAAGGGCGAGGCATTAAGCCGCTACAAACTGGAAGTCAACCAGGTGGCAGATCCGGCAGCCGTTCACCTGGTGCAGTACGCGATGCAGGAAGCGATGCGTGAGGGCACCGGCCGGTCGGCTTACCGCGCCATTCATGAACGCCTCAACCTGGCAGGGAAAACGGGGACGACGGATGATGGTCGCGACAGCTGGTTTGCCGGCTTCAGCGGTGATCTGCTTGCCGTGACCTGGGTCGGCCGCGACGACAATGGCCCCACATCCCTGACCGGCGCTACCGGAGCCCTGCCATTGTGGACCACGTTTATGTCCGGGATTTCCCAGCACAGCTTTTCACCCGTGGTGCCGGACGGCGTACAGTATCACTGGGTAAACAGCGAAAAAGGTGTACTTACCGACGAACATTGCGAGAATGCCCGTCTGATTCCGTTTATCGTCGGCAGTGAGCCGCAAACATTTGAGGGCTGCGGCGGTGATTTTTCACGCCGTTTGCGTGGCTGGTTTGAAGGATTGTTCCAATGATTCAGGTTTATCGACTTTTGGCAGCAGGCATACTGATAGCCGGCCTCGCAGGCTGCGCATCCGATATTTACGCGCCCCCGGGCGGCGGTGATCGCAGCACTGAGCCGGTACCGCCACCGCCGATGGTGGACGAGGCCCCTGAAGACAGCTCGCCGCGCCTGTCTGAGCAGCCAGAGCCGCGAACTTCCCAGGAGCGTGCACCCACGCCCGGCTATCAGGAGCAGGGGGAAGATCTGTCCCCGGCGGCGGTCAGCCTGATCCAGCGAGCCGATGCCCTGATGGCAGAGGGACAGCCAGAAGCAGCGCTCAGCCAGCTGGAGCGGGCGCAGCGTATCTCGCCGCGCTCGGCTCAGGTCTACTTCAAGCTGGCAGAGGCGTATGCCCGCTCAGACAACCTGGGTTCGGCCGAGCAGTTCACGATGAAAGGGCTGTCTTTGGCGGGTTCCAACGCGCGTCTGCAAAAGGCGGGCTGGGAATTACTGGCCAGCATCCGTCATGAGCGTGGAAATGTCGCCGGCGCGGAGCAGGCCGAGCGGAGAGCCCGGGCTCTGTAGCCCGGGCCAGACAGATAAGAATGTGCGGTAGATATCCCGGGGCTTTACAGGGTTTTCATAACCCGGCTGGCTGCCGCAATCGTCGCCTCAATATCCGCGTCGCTCAGGGCGGCGCTGGTAAAGCCAGCCTCGAACGCTGACGGTGCCAGGTAAACCCCTTCTTTCAGCATGCCCTGGAAGAACGCCTTGAAGCGCTCCACATCGCAGTTCATCACCTGATCGAAGCTAGTCACTTCCGGTTCACTGGTGAAGAAGAGGCCGAACATGGCTCCCACCCGCTGTACTGTCAGGGGAATACCAGCCTCGTCGGCCACCTTGCGGAAGCCTTCGCACAGGATTCGGGTTTTTTCTTCCAGTCGGGCATGAAAGCCGTCTTCGGAAATCATCTTCAGGGTAGTCAGGCCCGCCGTCATGGCCAGCGGGTTACCGGACAAAGTGCCCGCCTGATAAACCGGTCCCAGTGGGGAGATGTGCTCCATGATTTCCCGTTTGCCGCCGAAAGCGCCGACGGGCAGTCCGCCACCGATTACTTTGCCCAGTGCCGTCAGGTCCGGTGTAATACCAAAGTGAGCCTGCGCACCCCCCAGAGCGACCCGGAACCCCGTCATCACTTCGTCAAAAATCAGGACCGTGCCGTGCTCGTCGCAAACCTCCCGCAGGGTTTCCAGGAAACCGCGTACCGGAGGAATACAGTTCATATTGCCGGCCACCGGCTCGACAATGATCGCCGCCACCTGGTCACCCAATTCCGCAAATGTCTTGCGGACGCCATCGATATCGTTATAAGTGAGTGTAATGGTGTGCTCGGCCAGGCTGGCAGGAATGCCGGGTGAGTTGGGCACGCCCAGGGTCAGGGCGCCGGAGCCGGCCTTGACCAGCAACGAGTCCACGTGACCGTGATAGCAGCCTTCAAACTTCACCACCTTATCGCGTCCGGTATAGCCCCGGGCGAGACGGATAGCGCTCATGGTGGCTTCGGTGCCACTGTTCACCATGCGGACCAGTTCGATGGACGGCACCAGCTCACAGACCTTCTGCGCCATGTCGGTTTCGATCGCCGTGGGCGCGCCGTAACCAACGCCCAGTTCGATCTGGTCATGGAGCGCCTTCTTGATGTGCTCATTGGAATGGCCAACGATCATCGGCCCCCAGGAGCCCACGTAATCGATATAACGGCGGTCATCTTCATCGTAGAGGTAAGCGCCTTCGGCGCGCTTGAAGAACACCGGTGTTCCACCGACGCCTTTGAAGGCGCGAACCGGAGAGTTAACCCCGCCGGGAATGTATTTCTGGGCCTGTTCAAACAGGGTTTCGGAATGACTCATGGTGTGGCTCCTTGGTGTCGCCAGATGAACTGGGAATCAGGACAGACTCGTTTGAAGTCCGCAATCCTATCAGAGTTTGAAAATGGGGTGGTGTTCCAGGAACAGCCGGGTGAACGCCCGGGCCCGGGTCTCGGTCTGGCCGGGCTGGCTGGCAAACAGACCGCCAATGACCGCGAGCAGGTCCGCACCCGCCTGGATCAGTGGCGCGGCATTTTCTACGGTAATGCCGCCGATGGCGGTGCGAGGCAAGCCCAGCCTGGCGGCTTCCGTCAGTACCGATGGCTCCGCCGGAAGGGCAGCCGGCTTGGTCCCGGAGCTGAAAAAGCGACCGAAGGCCAGGTAGTCAGCGTCCTCAGCCTCGGCCTGCTCAGCCAGCGCAATATCGCCGTGGCAGGTCATGCCGATGATCGCGTCGGGGCCCAGCAGTGCTCTGGCCGCGGCGAGAGTGCCGTCGGACTGGCCCATATGAATGCCATCCGCACCGCAGGCGAGAGCAAGCTGAGGGTCATCATTGATCAGCAATGGCACGCCGTGGTCCCGGCATAGGGTCGCCAGAGCTGAAGCCTGCCGCAGTTTATCGGCTGCTGGCAGGTGTTTCTCCCGATATTGTACGAGAACGGCGCCACCGCGGATGGCGGCCGCGACCCCGGCCAGCAACTGGTCATCGTCCGGTAATAGCTGGCTGTCCGTAATGGCGTAAAGGCCCGGGCGCAGTCCCTTGGCAAAAACAGGCGTGGTCACTGGACCCCGGTCCAGCTTGCGCCCCGGTCCGGTACTGGCTGGCCATGGCCAACCGCCAGGGCATGGTTGATGGCATTGCTGACGAAGTGCTGGGCCTGCTCAATAGCAGCTTCAAGGGGAAGCCCGGCGGCGCGGCCAGCGGCAATGGCTGCGGCCAGGGTGCATCCGGTGCCGTGGTATTCGCCACCTACCCGCTCGATCTGCCACGAGCATTCGGGTTGCCCTGGCCGGTACAGGATATTGGTGATCACCGTCCCCGTTCCGTGCCCGCCGGTGGCCAGAACCCCCCGGCAGCCCTGTTCAAGCAGCCGGATGGCGCTCTCGCGCTCATTATCCATTCCCCCAAGCTGCACCAGTTCGACGCCGTTGGGGGTGATGATTTCCGCCCGAGCAAACAGCCGTTGCTGCATAGCCTCGAGTAACGCGTCATCCGCCAGGTCACCACCGCCTGCGGCCTTAATGACCGGGTCCAGGATCAGCGGCAGCTCAGGGTGTTGCTCGAGAAAATCCGCCACGACCCCGACCACTGCAGCGTTACCCATGGCACCGGTTTTAACGGCGCCGATCTGGCAGTCGGCGGCAAGACGTTCCAGCTGATGGCGGACCAGCCCGGCATCCACCGGTACCGCATCGTAGACGTTGGCAGTGTCCTGTACCGTCAGGCAGCCCAGTACGGGCAGGGGGTGGACACCCAGCGCGGTCGCTGCCTGGATGTCAGCCTGGATGCCAGCGCCGCCGGAAGGATCCAGCCCCGAGATGATCAGTAACTGGGGGCGTTGATGTAGTTTAATGGCAGTTCTCCTCAGAAAGGTTTAACCACAGCCAGAATGACCACGGCAATCAGCACCAGTACCGGCAGTTCGTTGAACCAGCGGTAGAACATATGGCTGCGTTGGTTACGGTCATCCTGGAAGACCCGGACCAGATGTCCGCAGTAAAAGTGATAAATAATCAACAGCAGGACCAGCAGCAGTTTTGCGTGAATCCAGCCCTGGCTGAAGTAGCCGGATGGATTAAAACTCAGCAGCCAGATGCCAAAGATCACCGTGGCGATCATGGATGGGGTGGTGATGCCCCGATACAGCTTGCGCTCCATGGTTTTGAAGCGATCCCGTCCGGGCTGATCCTCGCAGGCCGCGTGGTAGACGAACAGGCGCGGCAGATAGAACAGGCCTGCAAACCAGCAAACCAGGGCAATAATGTGCAGGGCCTTGACCCACAGCATGGTTAACTCCGTCGGTATTGGTAGTGACTCTCGATATCGGACCTGAGTACGATACCGTAAATGCGTTGAATCATGGGCGCGACCTGGCGTTGTACATACAGCGCCTCGGCATGAGTGGCTTCGAACTGATCCAGGGCTTCTTCCAGCGTGGCCTGGTACTGGACCGGCGCAATATCCCGCCGGTGGGCCGGCATCTCCATCAGGTCAATGGTCTCTGGCAGTAGCTTCCCGTCTTCGGCGTTACGGTTTTCAAGGTGCTCGATAAAACGGGCGAGGTCCACTGACGGCAGCATGGCGACGGGTCCGGCGCTGCCTTCGACGACCAGCCATTTAGGCTCGCTTTTAAGCAGCTCGCGAGCGTCATTATAAGCGATCTCACGGTCGATGCGGGTCAGGCTGCGATCCATGATTGCGCCGACCGATACCCGCCTCAGCGCCTGGATGATGGGGGAGTTGTGGTAACTCAGCCCCTGGTTCTGAAGCATGGTAAGAAATACGGAGCGCTTACCGAACACCTCACTGGTGATCAGGCTGGCGGTGGTAATCACCAGCATGCCCGGCAGTATGATATTGGGGTTACGGGTCAGCTCAATCAATGCCATTAAGGCGGCCAGCGGCGCCTGCAGGACAGCCCCCATCATGGCCCCCATGCCCAGCATGGCGTAGAAGCCGACGGAGGAAGCCAGTTCCGGTGCTACGGCTGCGCCAATCAACCCCATGGCGGCGCCCAGAGTCGCACCCATAAAAATGGTCGGGCCGATAACGCTGTTGGGCATGCCCAGGCCCACCGTCAACGCTGTTACCACGACCTTCGCCAGGCCTGCCCCCAGCAGGATCCAGAAGGTCAGCTCTCCATCGATAGCCGACGACACGGTATCGTAGCCGATGCCCATGATCTCCGGGGTCAGCGCCGCAAATGGCATCGTCAGAATGCCGGCAGCCAGAATTCGCAAAAAGATCGGCCGGTGACTGAACCGGTTGGCCCAGCAGAGGATATGAATAAAGCTGGCCGCCGCGATAGCGATGACCACAGCCACTGCCAGAATCCATGGTATTTCCAAAAGCGAATTCATGGTCAGGGCCGGCACTGAGAACGCCGGGTCGCTGCCGTAGACCACCTGCGTCACAATGGCCGCGCTGACCGCCGCCAGTATGATCGGCGTGAACCCGGCAATGGTGTACTCCATCATCACCACTTCCATGGCGAAGATAACCCCGGAAATTGGCGTATTGAACGAGGCGGAAATGGCTGCAGCGCAACCGCAGGCCACCAGTGTGCGGATGTTATTGTTGGGCAGGCGCATCCACTGGCCCATAAGGCTGGAAACCGCAGCCCCCAGGTGCACTGCCGGCCCTTCACGTCCGGCCGACTGGCCCGAGAGAATCGTGCCCAAGCCCACCACAAACTGCACCACCGCGCTTCGAAAGGTGATGTAGCCCTGGTGATAGTTCAGCCGTTCCATCACGTGCACGACACCGACCTTACGGTCACGGGAAGCCAGCCAGTGCAGCAGCAGCCCCAGTAGTACGGCGCCAATAAAAGGAAGCAGGACGCGAACCGCGACGGCCAGGTCTTCGTAGTTCTCGTCGTCATTGCCGGGCAGGAAATAGCGTAGTGGGAACTCGATCGCGAAGCGGAACAGCAGAATCACAGCACCGGTGAAGACGCCGGACAGCAACCCCAGAAGCGCCAGCTGCGGGAGGGCATCAACATCGGCCAACCGTCGGCGGAACCCCGCTATCAGCTTGTCGTTAACGGTCTGTATCAGTTGATTCATCAGGTCCCTGGGGCGCCGTCCATCGCCGATTCAACAAGTTACGATGCATTGTAGCTGGCCTGCTTTCAGCTGCAATAAGACAGCGCATTATCATGGTAGACTAATGGGCTCATTTGAGTTTACTGAGCCCTTCGCGCCGGTTGTTAAAAAACCTGTGCCGGGCCCAAAGAACACACGACGAACAGGAGATACAGGTGATCAAAGTAGGCATCGTCGGCGGAACCGGGTACACCGGGGTGGAGCTTCTGAGAATCCTCGCCACACATCCGGAAGTGGAGGTGACCTGTATTACGTCCCGATCCGAGGCCGGCATGGCCGTTGCTGACATGTACACCAATCTCCGCGGGTACTACGACCTGACCTTTACGGAACCCGAGGTCGACGTATTGGCCGGTTGCGATCTCGTTTTCTTCGCGACGCCTCATGGGGTGGCCATGCGTATGACGCCCGAGCTGCTGGCCCGGGGCGTTCGTGTGGTGGACCTGTCGGCGGATTTCCGGCTTCAGGATCTCGACGTCTGGACCCGCTGGTATGGCATGCCCCATGAATCTGAGGACTGGGTAAAGCAGGCGGTATACGGTCTGCCAGAGGTTGCCCGGAACGCCATCCGGGACGCCCGGCTGGTGGCCAACCCCGGCTGTTATCCGACAGCGGTTCAGCTTGGCTTCCTGCCGCTGCTGGAGCAGGGCCTGATCCGTACCGGCCACCTGGTCGCCGATGCCAAATCCGGCGCCAGCGGTGCCGGGCGCCAGGGTAATATTGGTATGCTCCATGGTGAAGTGGGGGAAAGCTTCAAGGCCTACGGTGCCTCCGGTCACCGGCACCTTCCGGAAATTCGGCAGGGGCTTGAGCAGGCCAGCGGCGGGCGGGTCGGTGTCAGTTTTGTACCCCATCTTGTTCCAATGATCCGCGGCATTGAAGCAACGCTGTACGCCGAGCTGAACGATATTACCGACTTTGACCGGCTGCAGGCCTTGTATGAAGAGCGTTATGCGGATGAGCCTTTCGTCGATGTGATGCCCTTCGGCAGTCACCCCGAAACCCGCAGTGTTCGTGGTGAGAACAGCTGCCGTATGGCCCTGCATCGTCAGGAAGACAGTCCGGTAGTCATCGTCACGGCAGTGATCGATAACCTGGTAAAAGGCGCCGCCGGCCAGGCTGTCCAGAACATGAATATCATGTTCGGATTCGATGAACGCGCAGGCCTTCAGGCACCGGCCCTGTTGCCCTGATCACACGGGTACCGGTCATTTGAGCAAATCCACAGAAGAGTTTGTCATTGTCCCCCGACGCCGACGGGTCAGACCCTATCGGGTAGTCGGGGTGCTTCTGCTATGCGCGCTGTCTGGCATTGTCGGCTATGGGGTCGGCTGGTCCCAAAGCGGGCACCGCATTACCGATGTCGCCCAGACCCGGCCCTCCCTCGCCAAGGAGCTGGCGGCGGTGACGAAAGAGTACGACCAGGTTCGACGGCGCATGGTGCAGCTTGAACGGGCGACGGCCATTGATGAGCAGGCGTTGAGAACCGCCCGGAACACCATTGCCGATCTGGAAGGAAAGCTGGCCTCACTGGAAGCCGACCTGACATTTTACCGCAATATCATGGCGCCCTCGGAGGTCAGTAAAGGGCTGCAGGTTGATCAGTTGCGCCTCCGTCCGACCCGTAACGATGACGAATTTGGCTTCAAGCTTGTACTGACTCAGGTCGGTGACAACAAAAGCTACATTTCGGGTCTCGTGGCAGTGAATATCATAGGAGAGCGTGAAGGCCAGCAGGAAGTGATTCCCCTGCGGGATCTGTCCAGCGATGTTGAAGAGCTGGGCGTACGTTTCCGTTTCCGGTACTTCCAGGATATTGAAGGGACGCTCTCTGTACCGGATGATTTTGAACCTTATGAAATTCAGGTAGTTGCCAAGGCAGAAGGTAGCAAGGCCTCCCAGGCTGAGCGAACCTTCCAGTGGGGGCAGCTCACGGGGAACTGACATGTTGAGCAAAAAGAAACAGAAAGGCAGCCGTCCTCAGGGTCGGTTTGATACGTTGATCTCCGCCAAAACCCGGGTCGAAGGCAGTATTCATTTCACTGGTGGCCTGCACGTGGAAGGCAGGGTCCAGGGAAGCATTATTGCTGACACCGAAGCCGGGAGTGCTCTGATCCGGTTGTCAGAGAATGGTGAGGTTGAAGGGGATATCGTTGCGCCCAATATAATTATCAACGGAACTGTAAAAGGAGACGTATTTTCCCGGGAGCATCTGGAGCTGGCGCCAAAGGCAGCAATTACCGGGAACGTCTACTACAACCTGATCGAAATGGCAGCCGGTGCATCGGTAAACGGGAACATGGTCCACCAGAAAGACCCGGATACCCTGCCGCTGCCAGAGCCCGGTCGCGGAGACAAAGTTGCAAAGCTGAAGAGTCGGCGGTCCAGTGACAGCACAGACGAGTCCGGTGTAAACACATCGGATGAACAGCACACATCCGGCCGGAAGGCTGGGGAATAGTTGATCACAGCGATGGGGAATACCATAATGACACCACACCCAGGTGTCAGGAGGCAGAATTGAGCGTAGTTCAGGAACAGATAGCTGTACCCCTGTTTTTCAGTGACAGCGCGGTGGCCAAGGTGAAGGAGCTGGTGGAGGAGGAAGGTAACCCCGATCTCCGCCTGCGGGTATTTGTCACCGGTGGTGGATGTTCCGGCTTCCAGTACGGTTTCTCATTTGATGATGATCAGCAGGACGACGATACCGCGATTGAGCGCGATGGCGCGACCCTGCTGGTGGATTCAATGAGCTATCAGTATCTGATCGGCGCGACCGTCGACTATCAGGAGGGCCTGCAAGGCTCCCAGTTTGTCGTGCAGAACCCTAACGCGGCCTCAACCTGTGGCTGCGGTTCGTCCTTTTCCATCTGATTTTATCCGCGTTGTTTGACCTGCCGCTGTAGGGCTGTCGCTGAACGGCGGAGGCTGTATCAGGGCGGATAGATCGCACCGAGAATCCGGGGTCCGCTGGCCCCGGTCACCGTCGGGACATTTCCGGGCAACCCGGCCACCGTCTGGCTGGCCAGCCAGGCAAATGCGGCAGCCTCTACCCACTGCGGATCAATGCCCAGTTCGGACGTCGTGCTGACGGAAGCGTCTTCCTCGATCAGCAGTTCCTGCAAGCGTGCCATCAGGGCCAGGTTTTTAGCACCTCCACCACAAGCATAAACCGCCAGGGGCCGGGTGGACGGCAGTTGCCGGCTAATCGTCACCGCAGTCAGTTCCAGTAAGGTGCGCTGAACATCCACAGGCTCTGCTTTATTTATGCCTGACTTGGCGTCCAGCCAGTCGCCGTTGAAGAGTTCCTTGCCCGTGCTTTTCGGAGCGGGCTGATCAAAGTAGGGCTCCTCCCGCATCTGCTCCAGCAATTCAGGTAGCAGCTTGCCACTCGCGGCCCAGTTGCCGTTATGGTCGAACGGTTTGCCCAGGTGCCGTTGTGCCCAGTAGTCCATCAGCCCATTGCCCGGCCCGGTATCAAAGCCACCGGCCGCGGCGTTGCTGCCAGCGGGAAGCCAGCTGATATTGGCGATGCCGCCGATGTTGATCAGCGCCCGATGCTCGCTGTCTGAACCGAACACTGCGTGGTGAAAAGCCGGCACCAGGGGCGCGCCCTGACCGCCGGCTGCCATGTCCCGGCGCCGGAAGTCGGCGACGGTGGTAATTCCGGTTCGTTCAGCGATGAGATTGGGGTCGCCCAATTGCAGAGTGAAAGGGTGGGCGCCAACGGGTTGATGACGAATTGTCTGGCCATGGCTGCCGATCGCTACAACCGTGCCGCCCGCCGGCCGTTTTGATAACACCGCGGCAGCGGCTTTTGCGAATAGCTCGCCCAGTTGCCGGTCACAGTGCCCGAGCTCATCCGGTGTGCCCCGGTTCTGGCTCAACTGGATAATCGTAGTGAGAAGGGAGGGCGGGATGGATTCGGTATGAGTTGCTATCAGTGAAGCCCCGCCGGCCTCCGTCAGGTCAACCAGCGCGGCATCAACGCCGTCCATGCTGGTGCCTGACATCAGGCCGATATACAGGGCCATGGATTTACCGATCCCTTTCGGAAGCGGCTTCCTCGGCCATGGCAATCTGACGGAAACCTTCACCGAGGGTGTTCAGCTGGGCAATGTGTTGCTGAGTCGCCGCCCTGAATCGTGCGAATTCACTTTCCGGTACCGGATTGGCTTCCGGCAGATCGACGGTGCGCGAGTTGCGGGCGACGCCATTTACCCTGAACTCATAATGGAGGTGAGGGCCGGTCACCATACCCGTGGAGCCAACGTATCCGATGGTCTGGCCCTGTTTGACCCGGGCGCCGTTCTTGATGCCGTTGCCCAGGCCGCTCATATGGGCGTAGAGAGTCGTGATGTTGTCGCCATGGGCCAGCACCACTGTGCGTCCATAGCCGCCTTTCCAGCCCGCAAATGAGACACGGCCATCGCCCGCTGCCTTGATCGGTGTGCCGGGAGGCGCCGCATAATCGGTACCTTCGTGGGGCCGTACGACGTCCAGCACGGGATGGCGACGCTGGAGGTTAAAGGGTGACGATACCCGGGCGTTGATCGGCATGCGCAGAAACGCCTTGCGCATGCTGTTGCCGTCGGGGGTAAAGTAGTCGCTGTCCCCATTGGTGTCCGTGTAATGCAGCGCGACAACTTCCCGTCCCCGGTTGACGAAGCGGGCAGCAAGAATCTTCCCGTTGTCGATCTTCTCATCGCCCAGGTAAAGTTCTTCATACACGACCTCAAAACGGTCACCCTTGCGGATGTCGTAAACGAAGTCGATATCCCAGCCAAAAATACCGGCAAGCTCCATAGTGACGCGGTCGTCCAGTCCGGCTTTTTTGCCGGCCAGGTACAGGGAGCCATTGATTACGCCGGACGCAAACGCAGGCCGCGACACAGGCTCGGCGATAACAGTCTCGCCGTTAAAGCCATCCTCGGTACGGGTGATCAGGAGTGACTCGAGCCGGCTGCGATCCAGGCGAACCTGCATCAGCTCACCTTCGTCATTGGTGGCGAATGCCAGGGTTTCGCCTACATACAGGTGCTGCAGTTTCTCAGCTTCGCCGCCACCATGGATGACAGACAGCATCAGCCGGTCGTTGAAGCCTGCCTTGCCAAAGAGGGACGACAGGGTATCGCCCTGGCGGACGGTCAGTTCGTTCCAGGTCAGCGCCGGCACTTCAGGCTCAGCGGCGGGCACTGGCTCTTCTATACTTGACGAGGCCGACAGATCAGTAGTTTCTTTGGTGGCTTCCCCGGCCTGCGGCGTAGGCTGTGGGGTTAGTGATGCCGTCTGAGCGGTGGTTTCACCCTGGGCCGCAGTAGCCGTCGGCTTGTCGAGATCCAGGTTGATGGTCATGCGCTTGGCTTCGACATCGGCGCTGGGGCTGAAAACCAGGGCGGCACTCACCACAAGGCCGATCCCAGCGGCGGCAATAAGATGGGGTTTGGGGAACGTTTTAGTCACGTCGAAAACCTGTGTTTTTATCGCTACGTCGGTAGCTTGTATGATCTGATTCAAGTCCGGACTCAAGTATAGAGCAAGCGGAATCGTATAAAAAGCGTTCAGCGTCACAGCGAAAGTACGGTGTAACGACGGATTTTCGGAATTCCACTGATATAATCCGCGACTCTTTTCCGTATCCGGGCAGCCGGAAAACAGGCTAAATGTATCAGGGTTTGCCGTTACGCTCAGCTTACTTTTGTTTTGCCTCTGTAACGGGGGACTTTTTCATGATGGGGTTCGACTTTTATGGCATCTATTGAGGAAGCGCTGGCAATCATCAAGCGTGGTGTGGAAGAACTGATCCCTGAAGAGGCGCTGGTTGAGAAGCTGTCTCTCGGGCGACCGCTGCGCATCAAGGCCGGGTTTGATCCGACGGCACCAGATCTGCACCTTGGGCACACCGTCCTGATCAATAAGCTGCGGCAGTTCCAGGATCTGGGCCATGAAGTGATTTTCCTGATTGGCGACTTTACCGGAATGATCGGCGACCCCACCGGCAAAAGCGCAACCCGCCCCCCGCTTACCGAAGAGCAGGTGCGTCAGAATGCGCTTACCTATAAAGAGCAGGTGTTCCGCATTCTGGATCCTGACAAGACCACAGTCGTCTTTAACTCCGAGTGGATGAGCAAAATGACCGCCGCCGACATGATCCGGCTGGCAGGCCAGTATACCGTCGCGCGAATGCTGGAAAGGGATGACTTCGACAAGCGTTACCGGTCTGAGCAGCCCATCGCCATCCATGAGTTCCTGTACCCGCTGATCCAGGGTTATGACTCCGTGGCGCTGCAGGCTGATGTGGAGCTTGGCGGCACTGATCAGAAGTTTAACCTGCTGATGGGGCGCATTCTGCAGAAGCATTACGGCCAGGAGCCCCAGGTTATCCTGACCACGCCGTTGCTGGAAGGGCTCGACGGCGTGCAGAAAATGTCGAAGTCGCTGGGTAACTATGTGGGTGTCAGTGATTCCCCGGGAGAGATGTACACCAAACTGCTGTCCATGCCCGATGAGCTGTTGTGGCGTTATTTCGAACTCCTGAGTTTCCGGCCGATGTCCGAGATTGAGGAGTACCGTAAAGCTGTTGATGCCGGTGAAAACCCGCAGGACTTTAAAAAGATTCTTGCTGAAGAGATTATTACCCGCTTCCACGACGCCGAGGCCGCGGCCAACGCCCATAAGTCTGCGGGCAACCGGGTGGCACTGGGCGCTATCCCTGAAAATGTGCCGGAGGTGCCGGTCTCCCTGGATGGTCAGAGCTCCCTTCCGATTGCGGCGGTGCTGCGCCTGGCGGGACTGGTTAAAAACGGAGCAGCGGCCCGGGACGTACTTGGTCGAGGTGCTGTTTATATCGATGGCCAGCAACTGGAGGATGCCGGTCGCCAGTTTGAGAAGGGCGAAAGCGTCGTCATTCAGGCCGGAAAGAAGAAGATTGCCCGTGTTTTGATCACGGACTGAGCGATTTCAGATAAAAACAGATTTTTTTCAAAAAGGCCGTTGACAGAAAACCGTGGGGCTGTAGAATGCGCCCCACTTCGACAGGG
>CAYMQO010000014.1:13067-16769 GCA_964392405.1 uncultured Marinobacter sp. | reverse complement strand
TCCCGCTCAATGGGCTGATAGGCATCGGTATTGACCCCGAGGGCTATGGTGGCAGGTTTATAACCGGGTTTATCCAGCTCCCGCCGCAGTTGCCGGGCGGCATCCGGCTTGGCGATCAGCCGGGTCTCGAAATCCAGCCCCGGGGACATATCCCAGTAGGCATGGGTCGGCCGGGCGAAGCAGTAGATGCAGGCATGCTCACAGCCCCGGTAGGGGTTGATGGACTGATCAAACGGCACGTCCGGGGACTGGTTACGGCTGATGATCGAACGTATCTGCTCGTCCACCACCTCCGTGGCCACCGAGTCGGGACACAGTTCGTCATCGGGATCGTGATACCAGCCATCGTCGAGGCTGCGGTCCGTCGTTGAGGGCTGGAAGCGGTTGGGCGGATTGAGTGCGGTGCCGCGTGTTTTCATGGGCTCACCAATACTGGTTAAATATACAGTATTGGTGATGGTAGCACGACAAAAGACGGCCTGTCTTCGGGAAAAATCCGATCGTAATAAGGCTACCGGCGCTGCTGCCGCTTGAGGAACAGCACGATGGCCGGCGGCATATGGGCGACTCCCAGGGCACTGATAAAGGCCGCCACGCCGCCGCCGTCCTCCGCACCCATATAGACCGAAGTCACCGCCCAGCCAAACCCGACCCCGACCAGTACCAGCAGGCCGTGCCCGAGCCATCGTCGCGGACTCGGGGGAACCTGGCGGGCCAGTTGCAGGTGGGCGTAAACCACCACTGCAATGGCCACGATCATTACGATCAGTGACAAAATGAGGCGCATGGGCTTCTCCTGAAATGAACTATCGCCTAAGCTGGCCAGTCCCGGATTTCTACTAAAGACAATGATTCGTGGATGGGCAAGTATCAAGGGCCAGTAATCCCGGCCCGGGCATGTCCACCTTCGGCAAACTGCAGGATTGATCACATGGCAGAATCCAGTGTTGTTGCAGGACTATCGTTAAGTCGGCTGGAGAATATCAGCCGGCATCTGGAAGAGCGTTATATCAGCGCCGGCCGGTTCCCCGGCGCTGTGACCCTGGTGGCTCGCCGGGGCGAGATTGCGTGGGTTCATGCCCAGGGGCTGATGGATGTGGAGCGGAACAAACCGGCCCGGCGGGATACGGTCTTCCGTATTTATTCCATGACCAAGCCGGTCACGTCAATTGCCATCATGCAGTTGTATGAGCAGGGCCGGTTCCTGCTGGATGATCCGGTGCACCGTTATATTCCATCCTGGAAACACCTGCGTGTCTACGAAAGCGGCGTCTACCCGAATTTCATCACCCGGCCGGCCACGACCACGATGACTATCCGGGATCTGCTGACCCACATGTCGGGCCTGACCTACGGCTTTCTGTGCCGTACCAACGTGGACGCCGCCTACCGTGCCCTGAAGCTGGACGGTAGCCGCGAGCTCACCCTCGACAAGTTGATTGAACAGCTGGCGACACTGCCGCTGGAGTTTGATCCGGGTACCGCCTGGAATTATTCCGTATCCACGGATGTGTTGGGCTATCTGGTGCAGCTGTTCTCGGGGCAGACACTGGAGGAATATTGCCGGCAGCATATTTTTGACCCGCTGGCCATGGCCGATACCGGCTTTCGCCTGCGGGACGACCAGCTGGACCGTTTTGCCGCGTGCTACCTCTACGGGCCGAACGACACCATGATCCTTCAGGATGATCCGGTGACCTCCCACTATCGGCAGCAGCCCGGCTTTCTGTCCGGCGGTGCCGGGCTGGTGTCCACGGTGGATGACTACTTCCGCTTTGCCCAGGCCCTGTGCCAGGGCGGGGAACTGGACGGTCAGCGGATTATCGGTCGCAAAACCCTCGAGTTCATGCGGATGAACCATTTGCCCGGTAACCAGGATCTGCCTGGCTTTACCATCGGTTCCTTCAGCGAGACGCCTTATCAGGGTAACGGCTTCGGGCTGGGTTTCTCCGTCAAGACGGACGTGGCGAAATCCTGCACCAACGGGTCCCTTGGGGAATATGGCTGGGGCGGCCTTGCAAGTACTAACTTCTATGTTGATCCGGTGGAAGAACTGGTGATGGTCTTTATGACCCAGCTTATGCCGTCGTCGGCTTACCCGATCCGGGAAGAGCTGCGGGCCATGGTCAACGGGGCTCTGGTTTCCTGACGGACGGGTCGGCCTGATGGTGAATGTGGTCCGCCAGGTCAAAGCCGGCGGCCCCATCGGGCAGGGCTTTGAGTATGCTGTAGGGGACACCCTCGGCGTCCTGCGGGCTTTCGATCAGGTTGAGGACCCGGGGCAGGCAGGGGTTACCCTGGGCGTCCCTGACGATTTCCACCAGCGGGTGCAGCTTGTTGTTGGGGCTGGTGGCCAGCACGACCGCTACCTCACCGGTATGCAGCTCCACCAGCGACCCGGGCGGGTAGATGCCGATCATGCGGATAAACCCCTCAACCAGCGCGCCGTCAAATTGCTCACTCCGGTATTTGTACAGTATGCCCAGGGCTTTGGATGTAGGGATGCCTGGCTTATAGACCCGGTCTGAGGTCATGGCATCGTAGGCGTCGACAATCGTGACGATGCGGGTGAACTGATGGAGCGACGGCGCCGCCAGGCCTTGCGGATACCCCTTGCCGTCCAGCCGCTCATGGTGGGAAAGGGCCGCCTGCTGAACTTCTTTTTCGACCTCATGATCCGAGGTCAGCAACTCGTACCCGAACTCCGCGTGGCGGCGCATGATGTCCCATTCCTGTGGCTCTAGCGCGCCGGGCTTATTGAGGATTTCCGGAGGTACGCGCATCTTGCCGACGTCGTGGAGCATGCCGCACAACCCCAGGGTTTCCAGCTGGCTGTCGTTGAGGCCGAGAAAGCGGCCAAAGGTAATACACAGGATTCCAACGCGGACGCAGTGCTCGGCGGTATAGGCATCCTCGGCCCGGATACGCGTGAGCCAGAACATGGCATTGGGGTTGCTCGAAATGCTGTGTATACAGCTGCGAATTACCGCCCGTGCTTCTGCCAGCGGTAACTCCTGATTGGTAACCACCCGGTCCAGAAGATCATCGATGTACTGTTGGGCGCTGTGATAAGCCTGGAGAGCGTGGGGAAGCTCTTCGGACAGCGGACGTTTTGCCTCAAAATCAGAGCCGGCCGCGATGGCCTTGCGGTGAGCGATGGCTTCCTGTGCAACCTGTTCGGTCCAGGCAGTTCGTTCGACGGTGATCCACTGACAGTGTGTGCGAAGAATTTCCACCTGTTCCGGCTGGTCGATAATGAACTTCTGGAACAGAATCGGAACCTCTTCCCATGGCCGGTCCAGACCCACCACATGCATGCCGATGCAGGCCCGTGATGCGGGTATGTCCACCTGTTTGCGGTCGGCGACCACTCGTGACAGGCGTTTTCGGTTCAGTGACTTACGGAAAAACAGCGACATGCAGCGTCAGGCACCGTTGGTTAAAAGGCAGCCACAGTATACGTTCACCATGCCTGGGCTGCCATGCCAGGGTGTTCTGTTTTTTCCAGGGGCCATTGAATAATGGCCCGCTGGCTTAACCGACCCGTCCAAACATGCGCTCCAGAAACCCGGCCTCACGGACCGCCGGTATCGGCAGTTTCTGTAAGGAAACCATCGCCTCCCGCCAGAAATGGTCCGGCTGGTCCAGGCGTGCTGCCCGCTCCAGCTCCTCCGTGGTAGATGAGTTAAGGTTGCCGGTCAG
>CAYMQO010000014.1:0-12967 GCA_964392405.1 uncultured Marinobacter sp. | reverse complement strand
GCGTCCAGAAGACGCGCCTTCAGGCTATCTACAGGTGCTGACATGATCGACGACTCCCATTCCGGATCACAGCGGATCCGCTAATTATTGTTGTGTATGGGTAATGCCTGACTTGTAGCAGGACCGGTCATAAACTGGCCCTCTTATAACGATAGACCTCGATGAGTCTGCCGTCTGTTCTAAAAAGTAATGACTAGGTAACACTTTGTACAGGGCCTTGTAACATCAGGGGCCCATTGTGCTCATCTATGGCGATTCGAGCATAGCCTCCACATTTTCCAGCAGGTACTCAGGATCAAAGCCGGCCACATCACTCAGGCCCTCCCGGTCCAGGATAAGGACGCCATCGGCAGCGGGTGCGGTAAGGGATTGTTGCTTGAGTTCGTTAAGGGTGCGGTTGACATGTACCGTGCTCAGGCCCAGAGCATCGGCCATCAGCACTTGTGTCAGTGGCAGGTGGTTGCAGTCATCGATATCCGCGCAGGCCTTGTCGAGGCGGTGGGCCATTTCAAGCAGGAAATGAGCGACTTTTTCCCGTGCCGAACGGCGCCCCAGATTGATCAGGCGCTCAACCAGAATAGCCTGATCCCGGGCTGCCATCATGAAGAACAGGTTGCACAATAAACGGGAGCGGGCAAATACGTCGCTCAGGTGGTGTTTGGGAAACGGGCACAGGATAGCATTGGTGATGACCATCAGGCTGGATATGCGGCGTTGGAACGCGAATTCACGTAAACCGATCACATCCCCGGGTACGTAGAAGTCGAGCACCTGGCGTGATCCATCCTCCATATTCCGGAAGCTGCAGGCCCAGCCGCTGTGTACCGTATAGAAATGGTCGGAATCCATACCCTGCTGCCATACCACGCTTCCCTTGGAGAAACTCTTCGGGGCCCGTTCCAGCGCGGCCAGCAGCTCCCTATCCTGCTGGCTGAGCTCCGCATAGTGTTCGAAATGCCGAATGATGCAGCTTGCCGTCATGGTTGTTCCTTCCGCCACGGCCTGTTTGTTACCGGAGTCCCGGTTTCATGATTTTGTAGGGATTACCGTTCACTCTGTATTACGAAAGGTCCATAATCTCGTAAAGTTTGGCTCCCAGACCCCAGGCATAACTTATGTTATGTCGCCGCTCAAGGCAGGGTGATAGTTTAAGTGGACCAAAATTCATGGTTTAGACAGGTTGTCTCGCCAGAAGTGTGATCGGGCTTGTCGAAAGGCCATCGGTTGCTGGCAGTCTCCGGCTTAATGGCGCCTCCGGTTTCTCGGTCGAAAAGGTATCCAGGGACACCTCATGGCCACTTGGGAGGATAGCAATGGGAATTGCGCGTAAGAAAATCGAGTTCCAGCCAGGCCGTTGGTTCACGATCATCGGCAGCCTGAAGCGTATCCTGACGTACATTCCCCGGTCGCAGGAGGCGCGGGGCTTCCGGCTGATCAGCTACTCAGTGGTGGTCGTCGCCGCTGTTATTCCGGCACTGGTCTGGAACAGCCTCAGGGTTCCGGCAGGTACCGGACCGGAATCCTCCTTACCCGTCTATGGTCCTTTCGTACTTGTCGGCGGCATTCTGGTGCTGGAAGCAGCCCTCATTCTGTGGATCAAGATGCTGCAGTTTGGTAATGAAAGGGTGCGCCGACGTCGTGAACGCAGGGCGACTAACCGTGCGGCCGCCGGTTATGACACGCGGCCCCGCCGGCATCTTCCCAGAGAGAAACAGAAGACACAGACGCCATCGGCGCCCCGTGTACTGGTGGTGGATGACGATCCCATCAACCGTATGATTCTGCGAAAGCAGTTAATGCGGCTCAATATCGAATCGGTCAGTGCCGCTGACGGTATGGAAGCGCTGGAAACCGTCCAGGACGGCCACTGGGACATGGTCCTTATGGATGGCCAGATGCCCCGTCTCGATGGTCCGGAGGCGGCCCACGAAATCCGTCTGCGAAAACTCCTGCCACCGACGGTGCCGATTATCGGAATCACGACCAACGATACGCCGGAGTTTAGGGAGCGCTGCCTGAAAGCCGGAATGCAGGCGTGCTACCACAAGCCGGTGCGACGCTTTGTGCTGGAAAAGCTGGTGGATGTGTATATTCATCGCCAGACCGCGGAGGCCCCGGATCATATCGCCGTGCGCGCGCTGGTTACCGAGCCTCCGACAACGGCACGGGCACTCTGATAACGTCGTGTTAGCAAAGTTTTACGTTGCCTTACCAGGAGTCCCGAATGACCTTTCGGGACTCCAACCTGCCAGTTACCGTTTCGTCATAACCCCCTCCCAGGGGCTCTGAAAGGGCCCAGGTATAACTTGTGTTATATCTGTGCACCATTACCAGTGTTACGTTTCTTTACATTCCTGAACGCCAAAGGCAGAGCTTGCCGCGTTTTTGGCTTCAGAAAGTCAGCAGGGAATGTGGAGAAGAAGGTATGTTACAGAGAACAGACTTTTATCCGACCCGGGATGATTTTGTACCTGATATGTTTCCTCGTCAGGAGCCGGTCATACACAGTTCCGGCATTTCCCGTGAGCGCGGTCCGTTAAGTGAAGATGAGCTGAATCGCTTTGAGCGCGACGGCTTTCTCTGGATGGAAGGGTTCTTTCCGGAAACCGCAGTTTCTCCTTTCCTTGAGGAACTGCAGGATATGGCAGGCCGGACCGATATCACTGATCTGGAACAGGTGGTTATGGACAGTGAGCGGCGGGAGATCCGATCCGTCTTTGCCATGCATGAATTGTCAGCCGCCTTCGACCGGATGACCCGGGAGCCCCGCCTGCTGGATATGGTGCGGCAGATTCTGGGCTCAGAGGTTTATATCCATCAGTCCAGGATCAACAGCAAGGCAGGGTTCTGCGGCAATGGTTTTGAGTGGCATTCCGACTTTGAAACCTGGCAGTCTCATACCTGGCCCGAACCCCGGAGGGGCAAATGACAGACTGGCTACTGGCGAATCCCGATGCCGGAGACGGCGAACGCAATGGCGACTTCTGGTCGGATTGCCTGTCGGACGCGGGAATCTCTGATCTGAGGCGCTGCGACCTCAAGGATCTGCAGTGGACGAGGTCGGTCTCTTCAGAAGATCGCCTGCTGGCCGCCGGCGGTGACGGCTCCATCAATGCTGCCGCGAAGATCTGCCTGCAGACCGGCGCTACCCTGGCGGTGCTACCGTCCGGCACCGCTAACGACTTCTTTCGAAACCTTGGCATTGATAATGACCCGGAGAGCATCTGCCAGGCCGTGGCGAACGGGCAGACTCAATCGGTTGATGTGTCAGAGTATCAGGTAGAGCAACAGGCCGAGAACCACAGCGGGATTTTCCTGAACGTCGCCCATGTGGGTCTGGGCACCATGCCGGCCCGGGACGCCAATGCCGGACGCAATGTGAAGAGGCGTTTCGGGCGCCTGACTTACAGTCTGTCGTTGTTCAGACGCATCGCCACCCGTCAGGGCTTCCGCGCGGTCATTCAGACCGACCAGGCGATTATGTCAGGGCGCTGGCTGTCCATTGCAGTGGCCAACGGGCGCTATTTTGGCGGTGGCAGTGAAATTCCCGGAGCTGGCATCGATACCGGGGGGCTGGTGATCCTGGCCATTCGTCCGGCTTCCATTCTCAGCCTGATATCGGCTTTTGTCCTTACCCGACTGTTGGGGCGCCCTCCCAAAGACAACCGTACAGTGGTGGAAATACTGGCACCCTGGTGCCGGATAACGACCCGGCATCCGAAAACCGTCACGGTGGATGGTGATGTGGCCGGCAAGACGCCCTTCAGAGCAACCTGTCAGGCAGGAAAGCTGCGGGTCATCCGCGGTCAGAGTGCTCAGTAGCTGGAATAGGCCGCCGGGTGCCAGCGGGAAAGGTAGAGGCTGATATCGTCAGCTTCGAACCCGGCATCCGGCGAATGCAGTTCGGCGGTCAGTCGATGGTCCCTGAGCTCCTGAAACAGCAGATCAAAGTCTTCTTCAAGCCGGGGGCGGAGGTTTGCCCGGGGCTGGTTGTCCTTGCGGAGTACCGGGAAATCCTCGGCGAGCGCTCCGGCAATCTTCAACAGCTGAACATCACGGGTGCCATGATGCTGCCATGCCATGTCGCTAAGCTCTGGCCGGAGGGCGGGCGCCTGATCGTGAAGTCGGTAGATGATACCGGTGTTGGCGACCTGATCGACGAAAACCACCAGTACGCGGGCCGGGGGAATGCGTCGCTGGTCAAACAGCGAACCGCTACCGAAGCGGGGTTTGACGGTCAGGCAGAGTTCGGGAAAGGCAACGTTCAGGTGTTCCATCTGGGCAAGAAAGAACGCGCCAATGCCGGGCTCGATAAAGAGATGTCCGTGCAGAGGCTCTTCGTCCAGAAAACGGGAATCGCCGGATTCCTGGAAGCTCTGCCGGCCCAGCATGGGAATCATCTCCCGCACCAGTGCACTGCGCAGCGCCAATGGATGATCGCGAAGGCGGGGGTTCAGGTCGATAGCATGGGGTGCGGCGCGATTATCCGTGGCTCGGAGCCGCGCAAGCGCATGCCCGGTATTACCATAGCGCAAGGAGAAACCGCGGTCTGCCCGTATGGCGCCGTTGAAGTAGCGCTCATTGCACAGGTCGAAAAGAACTCTGAGGTCAGTGCAGACGATGGCATCAGCGCCAAATGGCATGGCCGGCGTCCTCCGTGTTGAACTTGGCTGATCCTGAGTATAGTGAAGTGTAGTTAATCTTCAGTGCAGGTGCCGTAACGGGGCGTAACGCTTTGTGACGTTGGCGGTCGGTCATGTGCCGGAACAGGCGCAAAAACGGGATCAGGAGAGCCCTGCACCGGAGCCGGTGCAGGGATATTGCTTTTACAGATAGGCTTTCAGCACTTCCTTGGCGATCGCGTTGCGATGGACTTCGTCCGGACCATCGGCGGTACGCAGATGACGTGCGTAAACCCACATATCGGCCAGTGGGAAGTCTTCGGTATAACCGGCAGCCCCATGAGCCTGAATGGACCAGTCAATCACACGTAACGCCATGGCGGGCGCCGCGACTTTAATCATGGCGATCTGTTGTTTCGCCACTTTGTTGCCCACCAGATCCATCATCTGGGCGGCCTGCAGCACCATCAACCGGGTCTGGTCAATATCGATGCGGCAGTCCGCAATGCGCTCACGCCAGACGCCCTGATCGGCCAGGCGTTTGTGGAACGCTTCCCGGGAGACCAGACGCTGGCACATGAGGTCGAAGGCACGTTCGGCCTGGCCAATCACCCGCATGCAGTGATGGATGCGGCCCGGACCCAGGCGCCCCTGGGCGATTTCAAAGCCACGGCCTTCACCGAGAATCAGGTTGCTGGCCGGCACCCGCACGTTCTCGAAACGAATCTCCGGGTGACCTTTAGGCGCGTGATAGTACCCATACACTGGCATATCACGGACGATGGTCACGCCCGGCGTGTCCTTGGGCACGATGACCATCGACTGCTGCTTGTGGCGGTCGGAGTTGTCCGGGTCAGACTTGCCCATCACAATAAAGAACTCGGTGGCTTCGCCACAGCCCCCGGTGATAAACCATTTGCGACCATTGATGACGTACTCATCGCCATCCCGCTCAATGCGGGTTTCGATATTGGTGGCGTCGCTGGACGCAACTGCGGGCTCGGTCATGGCGAATGAAGAGCGGATCTTTCCTTCCAGCAGTGGCTGCAGCCAGGTTGCTTTCTGTTCCTCGCTGCCGTAGCGGGCCAGTACTTCCATATTGCCCGTGTCTGGTGCCGCGCAGTTGAACACCTCGGACGACCAGAGCACCCGGCCCATGATTTCAGCCAGCGGTGAATATTCCAGGTTGGTCAGGCCAGGCCCGTACTCGGCTTCCGGGAGGAACAGGTTCCACAGGCCCTGGGCCCGTGCTTTTTCCTTTAGCTCTTCAACGATGGGGACTCTGGCGTAGGCCCGGCCCCGTTCGTGGTTTTCTTCCTTCTGCTGGCGGTAGAGCTCCTCATTGGGATAGATATGCTCGTCCATAAAGGCCTGCAGCTTTGCCTGCAGCGACTTGACCTTATCGGAATACTGAAAGTCCATGGATAACTCCTGAGGTGGCGGTTGGTTGGGTCTTAAGCAATATGGAAGGATATTTCGCATCAATCAACTGAATTATTCTCATGGTCCGGTATTAGGTATTTTGATGATGTGGCGCGCGTTAGGTCTTTTCCTGCCCCAGGGTGGCAACTTTCGTCGCCCATCGACCATACTGGAACCACATTCACCCTTGGAACAGATTCGAGGCGAAGCATGTCGAACCAGGAACTGCAGAAACTGAAAGAACGGTACGTGGCCGCAGGCGTTGCCAGTCCGAACGAACAGTTTGCGGATCACGCCCGCAACGCCGAACTGTGGGACGCCGACGGTAAACGGATGATCGACTTTGCCGGTGGTATTGGTGTGCTCAACATTGGTCACCGTCACCCGAAAGTGGTTGAGGCCATCAAAGCGCAACTGGATCGTCTTATGCACACCTGCCAGACGGTCATGCCCTATGAGGGTTATGTGAAAGTGGCGGAGAAGCTCAGCCAGATTGCACCGGTGCGTGGCCACGCCAAGGTCATGCTGGCGAACTCCGGAGCGGAAGCGCTGGAAAATGCGGTCAAGATCGCCCGCGCTGCTACCGGCAAGACCAACGTCATCTGCTTCGATGGGGGCTTCCACGGCCGCACCTTCATGACGATGGCCATGAACGGTAAGGTCAGCCCCTACTCAACC
Source organism: uncultured Marinobacter sp. (assembly GCA_964392405.1). Taxonomy (GTDB): domain Bacteria; phylum Pseudomonadota; class Gammaproteobacteria; order Pseudomonadales; family Oleiphilaceae; genus Marinobacter. The sequence continues at coordinate 6,245 of CAYMQO010000014.1, read as the reverse complement.
GATTTCGGCCCCATGCCGGGCTCTGTGTTCCGGGCGCCATTCCCGGTTCCCTACCACGGCATTACGGAAGACGAAGCCATCCGCGGTCTTAACATGGCACTGAAGGCCGACGCCAATCCGAAGGACACCGCCGCAGTGGTGATCGAACCGGTGCTCGGGGAGGGCGGTTTCTACGCGGCGCCGGCCAGTTTCCTTAAAAGGCTCCGCGAGCTCTGCGATGAGCATGACATGTTGCTGATCGTGGATGAGGTACAGAGCGGCTTCGGCCGTACCGGCAAGATGTTTGCGATCGAACACAGTGGGGTCGAGCCGGACATCATGACCGTGGCCAAAAGCATGGCTGATGGCATGCCGATCTCCGCCATTGTCGGCACTGACAGGGTCATGGACGCATCCGGCCCCAACTCGCTGGGCGGCACCTATACCGGGAACCCGGCGGCCTGCGCCGCTGCACTGGCGGTTATGGATGTGTTTGAGGAAGAAGACATCCTGGGCAAGAGCCAGGCGCTGGGGGAAAAGCTGGGTAAACGGTTTGCCCAGTGGCAGGAACAGTTCGAACACGTCGACAACGGCCGTAACCTGGGCGCCATGGCGGCGATTGAGCTGGTCACCGACAAACAGAGCCGTGAGCCCAGGCCCGACATGGCGACGAAAGTTACTGCTTACGCCAAGGCCCACGGCCTGATCCTGCTCAGTTGTGGCATGCACGGCAATACCATTCGCTTCCTGATGCCAGTGACCATCGAAGATGATGTCCTTGAGGAAGGTCTTGGCATTGTGGAGGACGCGCTCGCCAGCCTTTGACAGGTCTGCTCCGGATCCTAAGGGCGCCTCAGGGCGCCCTTGTTCATTTACCAGGTTGATGGTTGGGCCCGGCGATGTGCGGTAATATGGACCTGTAACTGACTGACAGATTGAGTGATTCAATATGAGCGAGATTGCAGCGGATTCCGTATTTGTCCGCGATGGAGACTGGTTCATCCCGTCCGAGCTGGCGCGCGGTCCCTGGAGCCCGGACTCTCTCCACGGTGGCGCACCTGCGGCCCTGCTTGCCGGTTACGCAGAGCAGGCGATTGCCGACGAAGACATGCTGCTGGCGCGCATGACCATGGAACTGGTGCGGCCGGTACCGCTGGCCCCGTTAAAAGTTGCCGCGACCATGGGCAAGGGCCGGTCGGTACGCCGGGTGGAGCTGACCCTTTCCCATGATGAAACCGTGGTTGCCCGGGCAGTAGTGCTGTTTCTCAAGAGCGAACCCCAGAACATCGAGCCCCGGCTCGATGGCCACCCGCTACCCGGCCCGGACCGTTGCCATGAGCCCTTTCTGGTTCCTGGCATGGAACAGGTGACGTCATTCCATTACAGCGCCATGGACATACGGGTCGCCCACGGGCAGACCGTCGGCCCGGGTCCCGCTGCAGCCTGGTTCCGGTTCAAGGCTCCGTTTGTGGCCGGTGAACCCGTAAGCGCTGCCATGCGGGCTATCGCTGCTGCCGACTTCGGCAATGGACTGAGCTGGATTCTGCCCTTTGATGCCTTCACGTTTGTGAACACCGACCTGACGGTCTACCTCAGCCGTCATCCACGCAGCGAATGGGTGGCATTAAGCAGCTCCATGACCGTGGAGCCCAACGGAATCGGCCTTGCCCGCTCCGATATCTATGACGAGAAAGGGCTGATCGGCGTCGCCCAGCAGAATCTGTTCGTACGTGCCCGGGAAGAATGGCAGCTGTAACATCACCTTTCCGGACCCTGTCTAAACTGTCACTGAAACCTGAGGCAGGGCCATGGCATAAACGTGGCTCACCTTCCGAACGGGGTTCAGATATGCACGGATTGGGATTGCTAAAGTCAGCGGTAAGCCGCGCTTTTACCTCGGGCCGACAGGCTCTGGCCTCACTGTTGCTGTTTTCGCTGGTGCTCACCACGCCTGCGCTGGCGTCAGGCCAGGCTGAGACCATCGTTCGTCTTTCACCTCTCGGGCCTATTGTGGAGCAGTCCCAGGCAATGATGCGCACCGGCATCCGCGATGGTCTGATGGCCACCGGTCAGGTCGACTCGCTGGTAGCCGAAACCATTGCTGGCTTCGGGGCAAGTGTCTTTGACGCTGCCCGGATACGGGCCCGGCTAGTTAATGACCTGACCGCGGACCTGGCTAGTAATGAGCTTCAGACGGTGAACGAGTGGTATCAGTCGGACCTGGGCCAGGCACTGTCACAGGCGGAAGCCCGCGCGGCGTCGCCGGCGGGATGGACGATCATAAGCGAATCAGCCCCGGCACTACGACAGCAGTACAAAGGCAGCGCCAGGGAGCAGCTCTTCAAGCGCTACGATCAGGCGCTGGGAGCCAGTGAACAGGCTACGGATACCGCCATTGCGGTGCAACTGGAACTGGCACAGGCCATGGCCGCCTTCAGTGAGAATGGCTCTGCCAGTGTCATCAGGGACCGGGTGCAGGCGAGCCGACCGATAATCCAGGCTGAAATTGCGGATCAGGTCTATCTGGCGTACCTGCATATGTACCAGTCGTTCCCGGATGAGCAGTTAAAGACCTACGTGGAGTTTCTGGAGTCCTCGGCCGGAAGGGCTTTCACGGAAAGTGCCGGTACCTCGATACGTGGCGCGATTGTGGAGCCCATTTCCAGAGTCGGTGATCAACTGGTCAGGTTGTTGGGTTCCGGGGGCAAATGACGCTGGTAAAAGGGCTTTTGCGGTGGCTGTTCTGGATACTGGCCGGCATTGTGCTGGTGACCGCCGCGATATTGGCGCTGTTTCGTTTCGTAAATCCTCCGGCGACGGCCTTCACCCTGGCCTGGCAACTGGAAAACCGCCAGCCCATACAACAGATCTGGGTATCCCTTGAGGACATCTCCCCGTGGATGCCGCTGGCGGTTATTGCCAGCGAAGACCAGCGTTTCCTGACCCACTGGGGCCTGGATCTGGACGCCATCGCAACAGCTGTAACCGCTTATCAGCAGGGTAACAACCTTCGGGGCGCAAGTACCATAACGCAACAGACCGCCAAGAATCTTTTTCTGTGGAGCGGGCGCAGCATGGCTCGCAAAGGGCTGGAAGCGGTGCTGGCGCTGGGGCTGGAAGGCCTTTGGCCCAAGCGCCGAATCATGGAGGTGTACCTGAACGTCGCTGAGTTCGGCCCCGGCATCTACGGAGTCGAGGCGGCAAGCCAGTCCCATTTCGGCATCAAGGCCTCGCAGCTGTCGCCAGAGCAGGCGGCCCGGCTTGCGGCGGTACTACCGAACCCGCGGGTGTACAGCGCGGCTGCACCTTCGCCTTACATCTGGCAGCGGGTGTCATGGATACGCCGGCAGATGGGCCAGTTAGGCGGCACCGATCTGGTACAGTCTCTTTACTGAGCGCCTGCGCCGCTAATCGTCCGATGCGGCTTTTTTACTGGGGGCGCTTAGCACTTCTCTCTCAAAATGTCCCAGCACAGCGATGGTCAGTAGCGCAAACGTCGCTAACAGTCCCGCCAGGATCAGGTTGCCAATCCCGCAGGTCGCACCCAGTGCCCCGGCGATCCAGATGGACGCCCCGGTGGTGATGCCCTGAACATTCCCGCGGGCCTGGATAATGCAGCCGGCGCCGAGGAAGCCAATGCCACCGATGACGCCTTCCACAATACGCGTCGGATCAATCCGGGCAGAAGGGTCGCCGGTCGCCGTCGCATAGAGGATGTGCATGCCAATCATCACGAAGGTCGCTGCGCCCATGGATACCAGCATATGAGAGCGCAGGCCGGCCGGTTTGCCCCGCAGTTCACGTTCGAGTCCGAGCAGGAAGCCGAGGCCCGTTGCTGCAGACAGGCGGATTAACATATCGAGGAAGGGTAATTCTGATGAGTCCATCGGTTGCTACCTCAGGTAACGGCCAAAAAAGGCCCGTCTCAAGAAAAGACGGGCCAGGAACCTGAGTCAAATCATAGTCGCTCTGCGGTCAGTACGCACACTGGCGTCGCAGAGTAAAAAGGCACCGGCTTCCTGCCAGATGCCGGACATCAGAAGGTGTAACGCAGGCCTACGCGGGCAGTATCGAAGTCCGGACCGTCGTTGGTGATTTCACCGTCGAAGTCGTCCTCGTCAATATCCACGTTGTAGCGGTTGTACTCCGCAAAGGCGGTCAGCGATGGGGTTACCATAAAGTCGATGCCGGCGCCGACCACGGGGCTGATGTCGTCGTAGGTCTCGCTTTCATCGAACGCACTGACGTCCATATCGTAAGCAAAGGCGCCGGCTTTGGCATAAATGCCGAAGGATTCGGTGAGGGGCAGGCGACCCTTAACCGAGAGGGATAAGCCCTTCAGATCAGAGCGAACCTCTTCCTCACCAAATTTGCCGAAATCCAGGTAGTCCACTTCCAGTGCAAAGAAGGAGTTGAACTGATAGCCCACGGACACACCGTAGAGGTCCCGTTCGTCGTCGAATTCACCATCATGAGCTTTATACCCACCGTAACTGCCGCTGATGAAGAGACCGGAATTGTCCCGTTCGGTACTCTGGGCCATCGCGGCCGGGGCAGCCACCGCAGCGGCTGTAACAAGCGTCAAATATGCAACACTGGACTTGATGCGCATAACACAGACCTCCTGGGTCGTTTGTTGAATCCATGCTTCCGTTGCGTGTCGGTGTGCTCGACATCACATTTTCAGAGTAATAGAAAACGGATCACATCCAAGTTAAAAACAAACGACGCTTTCGTAATGGTTTTGTCATTACGGATGAGCTGGAAAGTCTGTGTGGTATCGTGGCCCGCCTGTCGGCGGGCCTTGTATCAGCGGCGGTTGAGGTTGGCGAGGGCTTCTCCAAGGGCCCGGGCTTCGGCTTCGAGCAGGCTGGATGCCAGTGCATTACCCTGGCGTCGCGCATCCAGGAGTTGGCGCTGCTTGTTCTGGTGAAGGCGATAGAGAAGATCTGCCTTGGGGTGAGCGCTACCAGGATTCATAGAGATTCTCCGTGGCAATGTCAGCTTTCTTTACAATACGTCGATAATCGGACGCTTGCCTGAACAGGAGCATATTCCGGGCCATCCCGGGAGTCCGATGAAGAGTGCACACTTTTAAGTGGGTTACAGTATAAACCCTGTTGAAAGCTCTGGTTGTCCGGTTACCAGAACCCGTGGTTATGGACCCAAACAGCGCTATAGTGACACTTGGGGTCAGTTTGTGCGCCAGGTAGAGGATGTGATCAGTGCCGGATTTATTTACAGCTCAAAGCCATGGGACACCTGAGCCGCTGGGGCCCGGCAGCTATCTGTTTCGCGGCTATGCTGCCGGCGTCGCTGATGCGTTAGTCGACCATATTCTGCAGATTTCACAAACGTCTCCATTCCGACAGATGAAAACCCCCGGTGGCCGACAGATGTCGGTCGCCATGACCGGCTGTGGCACCTATAGCTGGATCACGGACGGGCGCGGTTACCGTTACACGAAACATGACCCGGAAACCGGCAAGCACTGGCCCGCCATGCCGCCGCTGTTTCAGTACCTGGCTCATGAAGTCGCCCGGGAGGCGGGCTATACAGGTTTCGAACCTGACGTCTGCCTGATTAACCGTTATGAGCCAGGTGCCCGTATGGGATTGCATCAGGATCGGGACGAGCAGGATTTTCGCTGGCCGGTGGTGTCCGTTTCGCTGGGATTACCGGCGGTGTTTCTCTGGGGAGGATTACGTCGGGGTGGCTCGCCAGCCCGGTTGACCCTTGAGCATGGGGATGTACTGGTCTGGGGCGGGGAGGACAGGCTCCGCTACCACGGCATTGCGCCGGTAGCGGATGGCCGGTGGGATGCCACCGGCCATGTACGGTACAACCTAACGTTCCGCCGCGCGTGCTAGGGCCCTGGTAAAAAGAAGCCGATACAGCGCGGTGGAAATCAGCTGCGGCTGGTCACTTCCAGCAGGTGGTAACCGAACTGGGTCCGAACCGGACCGATGACGGTGTTCAGCTCGCTGTTGAAAACCGCCTTGTCGAATTCGGGAACCATCTGGCCGGGGCCGAAGCTGCCCAGATCACCGCCATTGCGCCCGGAGGGGCAACGGGAGTGCTGTTTGGCAACTTCTGCAAAGTCCTGGCCGTTTTCAATGGCCTGTTTCAGCTCTTCACACTGGGCTTCAGTGTCTACCAGAATATGGCGTGCAGTAGCCTGGGTCATTATTACGCTTCCTGGGAAGTGGGTGGACCCGGAATGCTGCCCTTTACCATTCTGTCTGGCAAGCTTTTTCAGGAAATCA